>JALUTR010000129.1 GCA_027021785.1 Fidelibacterota bacterium
CAGGACGTTCCGGTTGTGAGTCGATATCCCCCGTCAATGAACAATTCCAGCGGCAAGTGTTGCAGGCTTTTGCTGACGCTGGTAACCACCGTTGTTGGTAACTGTTCCCTAGCCCGGGTATAGCGATCAATAATTTTCCCCAGGTTTTGAATGCTGAAACCCAGCTTTCCATTGATGCTTTTGATATTGAACAGGATTCCCGGAGTAAACACCAGAGCCGTGGATTGGTAATTCTCCAATTGGCTCAGGAATAATCCGGCCGTGATACCCCAGGCAATTCGCTGACTTTTGAGTGTTCTTCCGGTTGATAATGTCACCCAGGTATCACCGGCCGAGTAATTGTCGGTGGGCTGACCCTCAGTATCAAAACCTTCGAAGATACCGTAATTCAGGTGACGCAATCCCAGGGCATAAAAGCCCCTTTTGGCCGGCAGGATCAGGGATAAGGATTCGGCATTAATGTCAGCGGGGTAACGCAGGAAACTGAGATGAAATTGACGCGGGAGTTCACCAAGCGCACCCGGGTTCAACCGATCGCTTTCAACACTTGATAAGGCGCCGCCGGACCCTGCCAGGGATAAGGATTCGGAATGAAACCAGTTTTCCAGCCCGGAATAAGCGGACTGAGCCTGTATTCCGCCGGACGGCAATATGAAAAAACAGAAAAACAACAAAAGCGGTTTCGGTGTAAACCGGGAAAATTTGTTCCGTTTTTTCCGATTCACTCTATTTCGCGGAGCATGAAGGCGATGGTCTGTTTCAATGACGTTGTTGATCATACAAGGTCCATATCTATATTAAGGAATACGGGTCAATATCCAGAAAGATATTCACCCCGCCGCGATTTCGGTTAAGTTTATCCGGTCCCAGGTTTTGTTGCAGATAACGATGCAGCCTGGTTCCGTTCGGATCGACCGATTTGCCGGATTTAAAAACGATTTGCATTCGGTAACGTCCTCCCAATCGTTCCCGGTAACAAAAAGCCGGCCCCAATATTTCCAATCCTTTATAAGGTTTTGGCAAACTGCGGCGTACGAGCGTTGCTTTTTGTTCCACGTTCGATTTCTTCTTTCCGTTAAATTCAACTTTAACCATCCAACTAAAAGGAGGATAATTTAGTTCCTGTCGTTCACTAAGGGCGATATTATAATATTTTTTAACATCCAGGCGGGTGGCGTATTTGATTACCGGATTATCGGGATTGTATGTCTGGACTACAACTTCACCCGGTATTTTCCGTCTTCCCGCCCGCCCGGCGGCCTGATAAATTAACTGGAAAACGCGTTCCCCGGATCGAAAATCCGGTAGAAACAGTCCCGTATCACCGTTAATGATGCCTACCAGGGTCGCGTTGCCGAAATCCAGTCCCTTGGCAATCATCTGGGTCCCCAGCAGGATATCGATTTCCTGTCGCGCGAACTGTTCCAATATTTCTTTGATGGCTGTACCGGAATGGGCGGTATCCATATCCAACCGTGCCAACCGCGCGTGGGGGAAGGTTTCCAGGATCAGATCTTCGACTTTCTGTGTTCCGGTTCCGAAAAGTTTAAGGTTGGGGCTTTGGCAATTCCGGCATTGTTGGGGAATCGAGGGGCGTGTAAACGCGCAAAAATGGCAGCGTAAATTATTGCCGACGCGATGATAAGTAAGCGTTACCTGGCAATTGGGACACATTTCGACTTCGCCGCAATCACCGCAGCGCAGGATAGGAGCGTAACCGCGGCGGTTCTGGAGTAAAATGATTTGTTCCTTCTTGGTTAAACGATCCTCGATCTTTTCCAGTAATAACCCGGAAAGTACCTGACCGGGCTTTCCCGATTCTTCCTGTTCCTGTTCCATGTTTACGATATGAACATGGGGATAACGGGCGCCGCCGAAGCGTTCCGGTAAATGCAGGTACTTAAGTTTCCCCAAATTCTGGTTGTAATAGCTTTCCAGGCTCGGCGTGGCGCTGGCCAGCACCACGGTTGCCTGATGAATTTTTCCGCGCATAAGCGCCACGTCCCGGGCATGGTAACGCGGCGCCGGCGATTCCTGTTTGTACGTGTGCTCCTGTTCTTCGTCAACGACAATCAACCCAAGGTTTTTTATCGGCGTGAAAATCGCGCTTCGGGCGCCGATGACCACCTTGAAATCACCGGCGCAGATCCGTTTCCAGGTCCAGGCCCGAGCCGACGGAGAAAGTTTGGAATGCCATAAAGCCACGGCTTCGCCGAACACGGCCCGGAAACGCCCGGCAATCTGCGGCGTGAGCGATATTTCCGGTAACAGGAGGATTACCGTTCGGTTTTGATTCAGCGCTTGCCGGGCAAGCTCAACATAAATTTCGGTTTTGCCGCTTCCGGTAACACCGTGCAATAAAAAAGGCTGGAACGATTTTGCCTTCAGGCCCGCTGTCAAAACACTTAATATTGATTCCTGAATTTCCGAAAACAGGATTTCCTTGTGTACCGGGTCGAAAGTAAACCCCGTTACGTCGGGCAGCCGGATTTCCTCGAACAGCTCAATCAGTCCTTTTTCCGCCAGGGATCGACAAACCGTTAAGGGACTGGCCGCCAATAAACCCAATTTTGATATGGGGATGGGTTCGCCACGTTTTTCAAGGTGGTCTAATATTTTCGCCTGGACCGGCGCGCGACGCTCCATCCGGTCCCGGTCGGCGGGAAAAGACCGGAACCGTGCCACCCACCGCGTGGGCGGCTGATAGCGGGTTGACAATCCCCCGGGAAGGGCGGTTTTGGCAACCTGTCCGATGGGAGTTAAGTAATATTGACTAATCCACTGCATGAGTTGCCACAGGCCCCGGTCCAGGACCGGTTGATCATCGACGATCGCGGTGAGGGGCCGGGTTTTACCGCGGTAGCTGGTGGTCTTGTGTTTCGCGACAACAATCCCCTGGACGGTTCGTCGTCCCAGCGGGGCCCGAACC
>JALUTR010000130.1 GCA_027021785.1 Fidelibacterota bacterium
TTGCGCTTCGCAAGGCCGGTGATAATATGGGCGGAGCCATCCTTGCTTCCGACGCTTTCTTCCCCTTCCGGGATTCGATTGACAAACTGGCCGGAACCGGAATCGCCGCCGTGATTCAGCCGGGGGGATCGATTCGCGACAAAGAAGTCATCGCGGCCTGCAATGAACACGGGATTGCCATGGTGTTTACGGGAATGCGCTGCTTTAAGCACTGATTTTTTGTAAGGCCCATTTTTCTTGAAATAGAATTTTCCGGCCTGCTAAACCGCGACTATTTGAAAATACGATTTTGAAATAGTCGCGGTATATTTTATTTTCCCACCGTGGTACGCCGATATATTCATCATAGATTTTCACGGTAATAATACCCCCTAAAAATCAGGAGATAGATTCCCACAAAGATTAATTTTTATTTCCCAATAAGGGGTAGCGTTGGTTTTCATATTGTTTCAACGCCATTAAAATGATCGGCGGGTTTCGCTTTTTCTTCAATTTTACTACAACCCCTTCCATAAGTACCCGACGAAAACACTTTATGGAGAACTCGTTCCCTCTTGTTTCCCGCTATCTTTCCCGATCGTTTCGTTTGTTACTCCAAACCCGCCGCCTCCCGGCGTGCGAATAATTATCGTTTCCCCGGCCTGAACAATACGTTCTGTTTTTCCACCCAGATTAATTGTATTCCCGGTTTTGTCGATCAACAGGTTTTCCCCCATCGACCCCGATTTCCCGCCCGCCAGTCCGAAGGGCGGGTATTTTCTCCGTTCCGACAAAATGGATATTTGCATCGGCTCCGAAAAGCGGATTGCCCGTTCCACGCCGTCGCCTCCCGGCCAGCGCCCCTTACCACCGGTTCCCGGACGGATTTTAAAGTGCTCCACCCGGACCTCCGGAAACCGGTATTCCAGCACCTCGGGGTCGGTAATGCGTGTATTGGTCATGTGTACCTGAACGGCCGAAGCTCCACAATGACCTTCCACGGCTCCGGCGCCACCGGCGACCGTCTCATAATACTGGGCCCCACCGCCGTCCGGGCGACCGAACAGAAAATTGTTCATGGTCCCCTGGGAAGCGGCGGCCACATCCAGGGCGCCCAGCAAAACATCCACCACGCGTTGCGATGTTTCCACATTCCCTCCGACCACGGCAGCTCCCGGTGACGGATTTAACAGCGACCCTTCCGGAATGTGAATTTCCACCGCCCGGAAACACCCGGAATTAAGCGGAATATCCTGATTAATGAGGGTTCGTAAAACATACAGAACCGCCGCTTTGGTTACGGCCACGGGCGCATTCAGATTGTTTTCCTTTTCCGGGCTCGTTCCGGCAAAATCGATTAGCATGCGATGGGATTCCGGCGGGTTTTCCCCACGCTCGATTGTTATCGAAACGTTAATCACCGACCCGTCATCCATGTAATCCCAAAATCTAACGTTAAAAACAGGCTTATGCCGCACGAACCGGCCCAAAGCCTCCCGCAGGGCTTCGGCGGCGTTGTCCCGCACATAATTCATATAGGCCAGCACTACCGGCCAGGTATAATTTTCCACCAGGCGTTCCAGTTCCATCAAACCTTTTTTGTTTGCGGCGACCTGCGCCCGTAAATCGGACAATCGTTCCGTAATGTTCCGGGCCGGATACGGCCCGTTCAACAACAATTCCCGAATCTCCCGTTCCCGAAAACGATTCTGCGATACTAACAGAAAATTATCGATTACAACGCCTTCTTCCGCCAGTGTTTTACCGAACGGCGGCATGGATCCGGGGGTTGTGCCCCCGATATCGGCATGGTGACCGCGGGATGCAACCATAAACACCAATTTACCCTCTTTCGTAAAAAATGGCGACACAACCGTCACGTCGGGAAGGTGTGACCCGCCGTGATGAGGATTGTTGGTAACAAACACATCCCCCGGCCGGATTTTCCCGGCATTCCGCCGGACAATATGTTTTACCGATTCTCCCATGGCTCCCAAATGGACCGGAATATGGGGAGCGTTGGCCACCAGGTTTCCCTCGTGATCAAAAAGGGCGCAAGAGAAATCCAACCGCTCCTTGATGTTCACCGAATGGGCGGTATTCGCCAGGGTATAGCCCATTTGTTCAGCAATGCTCATGAACTGATGGTTGAAAACCTCCAACATGATCGGATCGCGTTTCGCCGTTACTTTCTCTTCCGGCCCCTTTGCTTTCTCCAGCACAAGGTGACCATATTCGTTAACCGCGACTCGAAAACCAGGGTCCACAACGGTAGTATAGTGATTGTCAATGATCAACGCCGGTCCATCGATCGTATTGCCGCAATCCAGGTCCCGGTGCCATATTACCGGCGTAGCATACTTTTTCCCGCCGAAATACACCGGTTGTTTTTTCCAGATCTGTTTGTCGTCCACAGTTCGCTTCTCGGCGATAACAGACGGTGTTTCCACCAGAACCGTTCCCGGAACCGAAATTTCCACCCGGATGTTTACCACTTCAATCCGGTTCTCCTCCGGAAAAAATCCGAAACGTTTTCCGTATCTTTTCCGGAATGTGTGAACGGTTTCCCGGAAAGACAGCAGCGACTCCCCTTTACTGACCGGAACTGTGAGGTACGTATCGCTCCCAAGGGGGCGGAGGTCCAGAAACACATTCGTGTTAATCGGCGTATTTTCGGGAACCTTACCCAATTTTTCCCGCACCCGTTTTACAAGCGTCATAATTGTCCCGCATAGCCGGGGATAAAATTCCCGCTTATAAGGTTTCATTATTGCTTCCGCGCCCCGTTCGATTTTATCGGCCACCGCAATGCCATAGGCCGACAATACACCCGACAAGGGGTGGATAACGATCCTTCTCATTCCCAGAGACCGGGCGATTGCTCCGGCGTGTTGGGGCGCCGCTCCTCCGAAACAGATCAGCGTGTGGCGCCGGAGATCGTAGCCCCTGGCCACGGAAATTTTCCTGATCGCCCGGCTCATGATTTCGTTTGCCACCCTCAAAAATCCTTCGGCGGTCCGGTACACGGTAAAATTTGTTTTCAGAGCGTTGTTTATTTCCTCCGTAAGGAGTTTGAACCGCCTGAAAGTTAATTCCGGGTCCAGTTGTTGATTGTTGCCGGGACCAAAAGTACGGGGCAGTGTTTCCTGCAGGATTTTACCCAAGATCAAATTGGCATCCGTTACCGTCAGGGGACCTCCGCGACCGTAACAGGCAGGACCCGGATCGGCCCCGGCGGATTCAGGTCCTACTCTGAACCGATGACCGTCAAACCACAGAATCGATCCGCCTCCGGCGGCGACTGTTTCAACATCCAACTGATCCGTCTGGTATTTAATACCGCCCGTCTCGGTTTCAAACACCCGGGCCAATTCGCCGCCGAAGCGGGATACGTCCGTTGACGTTCCCCCCATGTCGAACCCGATTGCTTCTTTTTCACCCAGCAATCGCGCGACCGCCGCGTATCCGATCACGCCTCCGGCGGGCCCCGAAAGGATGGTGTCCTTGGCGTGAAGTTTTTCCACCGTCACCAAACCGCCCGAACTTTTCATGAATTCCAACGGAATGCCACCAACCCTTTCCTCCAGTTGCCGGACATAAGACCGCAAAATCGGCGCAAGATAGGCATCCACCAGGGTTGTTTGTCCACGGCCGACAATCTTAATTAACGGCATGACCGCATGGGAAATGGATATTTGAGTAAAACCGATTTCCCGCGCCAACGCCGCCACCCTTTGTTCGTGAATCGGATTCTTCCAGGAGTGCATCAATACGATCGCCAGAGACACGATTCCCTTTTCCCTGATTTTCGTTAGCGCGGCTCTGGTTTTGTCCTCGTCCAATGGCTCCAGTATTTGCCCGTCTGCGCCGATTCGCTCCGCGACACCAAATACCTCCCGGTACAAATTCTCCGGTTTCGTTATCGCCAGGCTGAATATTTCCGGTCGGCTCTGATCGCCGATTTCCAGCAGGTCCTCAAATCCACGGGTAATCAACAAAGCCGTCGGTGATCCCCGGCGTTCCAGTAAGGCGTTGGTGGCAACGGTCGTTCCCAGCCGAATCCCACCTATTCGCTCCGGTGACAAGGAATCCGGCAAGCCGACCTTTTTTAAAACGTACTTTATCCCGGCTACCGTCGCGTCCCGATAACTTCCGGACTCTGATAAAAGTTTATGCACGTGAATTTCTCCCGACGGAGATATCCCGATAACATCGGTGAACGTCCCGCCCCGGTCAACCGCGAAAAACCACTTGTCCGAGGTATGATTGCTCCGGATTTTCATGCGTACAAATCTCTCTCATTTACCCTGAATCTCGGAACATGAAGGCGTTTGAACGGAGGACGGGAAAGTCAAAACCCGGGAAACATTACAACTACACTTCTCCGTAAAACATCTCACCCTTTCATCACGCATCGCGTTTCATCCTATTAATCAACTCCTCTTTTGATATTCCAGAAACTCAGGACGATCGGTAATTATCCCATCGACACCCAGATTTAATAACCATCGTATCGCCGGTTTGTTGTTAACCGTCCACACGTTGATCCTTAGCCCCCGGTCCCGGGCATATTTCGCCAAATCGGCCGTCAGTAATTCAGCCGCCGGATGCAAACAATCAGGGTGCGCCAGGTTGACAAAAGGGAAATATTCCATCGTTTCCAGAATAAAACCGGTGGGAATGTTGGAATCAACCCATTTAACGGCCCAGATCGCCAGGGGATTAAAACTCGATATGATCGTCGGTTGCGGAATGGTTTTATTTTTCACCATCCCGGCCACTTTCATCGCCGTGCGGAAATCAAACAAACGGTTAGATTTGATCTCGATGTTCAACCGCAAATCTTTCGGTAACCGTTCTGCAACTTCTTCCAGAAGCGGTAGGCGCTCCTCGTTTCCGTTTCCGGTTCGCACACCGGTCAATATCGTTCCCAGTTCTTCATAATCAAAATCATTAATAAATCCCGAGCCGTCCGTTTCCCGTTCCAGATCGAAATTATGCGAACAGATCACCCTGCCGTCCCGGGTCATAACCACATCCATTTCCAGGGCCGGAACCTGTTGTTTGGCAACTTCGAGGTAAGCGGAGAGCGTGTTTTCAGGGACCCTTTTAAAAATGCCGCGATGGGCAAAAACCAGGGGGGTCTGACGATAATAGTTGTCCAGATTCAATGGTTTCCAGACGAAATAATGTTTCAGGATCCAGACCGAAACAACCAATACAGCTATGGCTAAAACACTCATTTTCCGGGCTGCAATATTAAACGCTTGAAATTTTTATTCCGGCGGATCATATTTTCATCAAAATACGTTGTGCGGTATTCGCCGCGATTATATAACGGCGTCTGGTCACGGTAATGGGGACTATTGTACAAACCCGACTGGCCGGTGGGAAGAATAAACTGTGTTTGATCTAAGTTGCTGAAATCAACAATCCGTCGCATACTTGGCCCCACAACTTGTTCGTATGATGACCCGCTCAAACTGTATTCACCGTTATTCACCGTATTGGAGGATCCACCGGAAGGGAACGGGCCGACGTTAAACCCAAACAGCCAATTCAACAATTTTGATTTCCCAAGAGGATGATAATGAGTCACGGTATGCACCTTTCCCCATTCCCAGCTTGCCGGGTTTAACCCCAACATTTTTTCAATTTCCTTTACGGCTTCCTGTAAGGATTTACGAATGATGTCTTCCGCCGTTTCGCGATATTTCACCGTTTGTATATCATCCAACCAACTGGACGTGCCTTCTTCAATCGTCCACAACAGGTTTCGTTGAGGAATCATGGGAAAATGAATATAGGCTTCAAAGGTATGATCGCCAATAAGATCCAATTCGTCTTTATAGATGTTGTAGATCAATCGTTTCAAAGTCGCCTGAAAAACCAGGGCGGCCGCGGAGCCGGCCGATACGTCGCCATTCCACGCGCGCAATAATTCCAGGGCTTTCTTTACGTTTCCGGTCTCATTGCCCTGCGCGGCGGCGAGAATATACGGCGTCAATTCTCTGGCGTAGGGAGAAACCACGTCGTTTTGGATTGATTTGACATCCCGCACATTAATTTTCCCAAGTTGTGTGAGTCGCTCCCGTATTCTTTGCGCCCGGCTGGGATCCGCCCAAAGATTGGAAATATAGTATGGATAATCATCCCCGATTGTTTTGTTATTCGCGGTAACGATAATGCCGCTTTCAGGATTAAACAATTTGGGCATCTCCTCGAAAGGGATAAAACCTGTCCAATCATAGGCAGGGTCGTTTCCAGGACGGGGGGTCAAGCCGCCGCCGTCCTTTCTGATCGGAATTCTTACGGCCGGTCGCCAGCCGATATTTCCGGCCGTGTCGGCATAAACCATGTTCTGGCCCGGCACGGCAAACAATTTCGCGGCCTGAGAAAAATCGTCCCAGTTTTTCATCAGACTCAACCTGAAAAGCGCCGTGATTTCATCGGACAACTCACTGCCGGTCCAACTCATACTGACTACTTTCCTTCCGTTGCGCAGCAACGGATGCAGGTCGGAGATCACCGGACCATGATGTGTTTTGCGTATGACCACGGTGGTGTCCCGACCGTCTTTCAGGGGAATCCGCTCCCTGATAATTTCCATGTCCCGCCAGCGATCGCCGCTCAAATACTGGTTTTGGTTTTCGGGATTAATTGTCTCCACAAAGAAATCGATATCATCGGCCATGACATTGGTGAACCCCCAAGCGCAGGCTTCGTTTTGCCCGATTACCGGAACGGGAATTCCCGCCAGACAGACGCCGCTCACGTCGAAACGACCACCCTTCAAATGCATTTCATACCACTTGGCCGGTTGCGCAAAACCCAGGTGTGGATCGTTCGCCAGGATCGGTTTCCCGGTTGCGCTCCGCTCGCTGCTGACAACCCAACTGTTTGAACCGACGGCAGCGCCGTTGCTCCCCGTTAAATCCCGTATCGACCGTTCGCGTTCCCACAACAGGGAAAACAGTTCACGATACATGCTCCTGCCGCCTGTTTCAGCGATTACGGGACGGTTTTCACCGTAAGGCGGCAGGAGTTCCAGCAGTTTTTCCACGCCGAAATATTCCTGCACGGCGCCAAACAATATTTCCGGCTTCCACGATTGTTGCAGGTCGTGGGCCATCAAACGGGCATAACCGGCCACGTCGGCAGCCGTCCAGCGTATTGGTTCCACATTCAACAACTTGAATTCCACCGGCAAATCGCTTCCGAGATCATCAATAAGCGTGTTTATACCGGCACAGAAACGATTCACTAATATTTTCGTGGTTGTGTCCATGACGGTTGCCAGACGGCGGGATATTTCCGGAATTCCCCAGGTGCGCAAATAAATATCGTCTGCAAGCAACCGATCGCCGAACAACAAAGACAACTCTCCCCTGACGGCTGCGGCAACGGTTGTCATTTGGAACAGCCGATCACGGGCTGCGATGTATCCCGCGGCGTAGAAAAGATCCGCTTCATTGCTAGCAAATACATGCGGAGTGCCGTATTCGTCGGTAAAAACCTCCACGGTATCCTTTAACCCCGTTAAGGTCAGGCGTCCTTCATACACCGGCGGACTATGATACAGATAAGTCCTTACACTAAGAAATGCTATTCCGATAAATATCGTGAAAGCAACCAGAAGTTTCTTAATCATACTGGAACAATTCCTTTTCTATCCGGAAATATCCGAGGGTAAAGAAGATCACCAGGGTCGGCTGGATCGGCGAAATTTATCGGGCATTCTTTTCGCTTACAACTTAACTTTTACTCATCCACAGCAGAAAATAATGAATTATTACTACAGTGGATCGGATAGTCCACCTCAGCTTCAGTGTCGGCGCAGGATGGTTTTTGGAATTACCACCAGCTATGCTCCATAAAAAAGCCCCCTCCGCAAGGGAGGGGGCTTCATATAAACCACCCCATAGTTATAATTCACTCATAGGTGTAGCTAGAATTAACAAACCACGCTGTAAGTATACCCAGTTCCACTTCTCTGTGTCAATGGGGGAAACTACGTAATCTTACTACGTAGAACTACGTAGTGCGTAAACTTTTTCGTTTCATTTTAGATTATATTAGTGGATTATATTAAACTGTATTATATTATTTTATAACACTAATTTTCCCGTAAATTTACGATGAAAGACTCTATTTCAGTCCTGATTGCCGATGACCACACCATCGTTCGCGACGGCTTGCGCCTGCTTATCTCTTCAGAACCCGATATCCTGGTGGTGGCGGAAACCAACAATGGTAAAGATGCGGTTCGACTTACCCGGGAACTGCTTCCCGATATTGCCCTTTTGGACGTAGCCATGCCAAAGCTAAACGGAGTGGAGGCGGCACGTCTTATTCATTTTTCGAATCCTGAAATCCGGGTTATTATCCTCTCCATGCACTCTGATGACGAATACGTGATAGAAGCCATCAAGGCCGGTATTTCCGGATACATCGTGAAGCAATCCGCCGCCAGTGAACTTATCAAAGCGGTGCGGGTGGTACATGCCGGCAAAGCTTATTTTAGTCCGGGCATTTCGAAAACACTGGTTGACATGGCCCGTTCAGCAACCCGATCCGGAAAATACGATTCCCGGTCATCGGGACTTTTATCACCACGGGAAAAGGAAATTTTGTTGTTTATCTCCAACGGTTATACCTCGAAGGAAATCGCGGCGGAGCTCTTTCTGAGTGTTCGCACGATTGAAAAACACCGACAAAATATAATGAACAAACTGGATATTCACGATGTTGCCGGTTTAACCCGCTATGCGCTGGAAAGGAAAATTCTCGCGGACTGATTACGTGGTTGCACCGTCGTGCCGGGTTTATTGCGGCTTTCATCCTTTTGTTTTCAAAACCTGCCGGGCGGACTCGAAAATATCTGTTCCCTTTGTAAATCCCTGGGTAATAAATTCCCGGACACGTTTGTTTCATCCATCTTTCTATAGCTTAGTCAGTAGGAGATTATATGATTTTTAAAGGCCCTGAAAACCTTAGCCTTTTTTACAACAAAACCGCCAACCGGGTTGTAATCCCTGAGTCATGGATGGAGAGACCGGCCCGCCGGCGGATTGGTTCTTGGCACATCAAATATGCACGTCAAATTACCCGCTTTCAGCAGTTTTGCGATTTCGGTGTAATAAAAACCGGGTTTCGTTTTACCGGGATGGTTTACGTCGCGATTCTATTGATGGACGTGTTTTAACCACGGCTTCTCCATGTCATCGTCATCCATAAATATCTCCTGGTTGTTCCTCACAATGGCTTTGCTTGTTCTTGTTGCGGCAATAATCTTTGTTGCCGGTTTAATAAAGAGTCATCGCCGCATTATCCAAACCCAAAGAGAGAAATTGTCCTTACTACAAAAATCAGAGCTGATCCTCAGGTCTTCCGAAAGGAAATACCGAACTCTGGTGGAATCCATGGAAGAAGCCGTTTTTGTTATCGATACACAAGGCAATTTGCTTTTCGCAAACCAATATTTCGGGCGTCTCCTGCGTTCCAAGCCCGATCTTCTGATAAACAAACCGCTCCGTTCACTATTAACAGGAAAAAGTGTTGAGCCCCTCTTCGGTAGTGTTGATCAGGCCTTTGAATCGTCTTTGGCGGGGAAGACCGAATACAAACTCAATACTTATAAAGGGGAACTCTGGTTTGAAGCCATGTTGGTTCCCCAGTACAACGACCATGGGAAACTTGTTTCAATACTGTGTATTTCGCGTAACATTACCGACCGGAAAGCTTTGGAAGACCGACTCCAGGCCCTGGTAAGTACACTTAAAAAACAACACGAAGTTCTGCAATCGCTGTCCGGGGAAGTTTATCGCGTTCAGGAGGAAGAACGAAAGCGCATCAGCCGTGAACTGCACGACGAAATCGGGCAGTCGATGACCGCAATCGACCTAAGCCTGCAGTTGATAAAAGACCGGCATCTGAAAAACAAGGGTTTGAAATCGGCCATAACCGAATGCCAACATCTTGTTCAGCAAACGGCTGATAAAATACATGACTTTTTGTTTGAGTTACGACCTCCCATTTTGGATGATCTGGGACTCATTCCGGCAATGAAATTTTATTCCCGAGGATTTTCAAAGCGAACCGGCATTGATGTTCACTTCCGGTGTGACAAAGCTGTGGAAACAATTGATCCGGAAAGGAAAACGATGATGTACCGGGTTTATCAGGAAGGCCTCAACAACGTGGCCAAACACGCGAATGCCGAAAATATAGATGTTTCCATTGAAAAAGTAGCCCGGAAAATCCTGCTGACCATTACCGACGACGGGGCCGGATTTATGCCCGATTCCGCCCTGGATCGGTCCGGAGACTACAGCGGTTTCGGCCTGCTGGGAATCAAGGAACGGGCCTTGCCCTTCGGCGGTAAGGTTGTCATCGACTCCCAGCCGGGACAGGGCGCATGTCTTTCCCTGGAACTGCCCTTAAACCTCTCACAGCAGTTTTATAACACCCAGGAGTCCTAATAGTCCCAACAAACATTGGATTCGCTTTTTACCGAAGAAACCTTTTTGAGCCGTTTCGTACAATATCCATCCGTCCGGGTCGATTTCCACCGTGCTGTTCGGGGGATAGCGGAAAGTCTTTATTTCCGGTGTTACGGGAATCCGTTCGCGCCATTCCTTTTCGCCGGTCCTGATCAGCACTTCCACCGGCAGATAAAAATCGTCGGTCTCCCAGCGAATCTTCAGTTCGGTGCCCTTTGCCTTGCGCTTAATTGTGGACCGCAACACCGGCAATTCGGCCTGAAATAAATAACGCCTGAAAAACCAACCCAGATTCTCTCCTGTACGTTGCGATACTAGGGTGATGAAATCGTCTGTTACGACATGATTCTGCGGCCGCTCTTTGGGACTTTGAACGAAATCCCGCAGGAGCGCATACAAGGCTTCCTTACCCATCAAATAACGAAGCATATGCACAACGTAGGCTCCTTTATAATAAATATCAATCCCATAAGCTTCCGAGGTGGTGGCGTTCCGCCGGGGGACGAGCGGTTTTTTATTTTCAATCCGGGAACGGGCCTTTCGGAAAAAGCGTAAATACTCATCCCTGCCGTAGTTGGTCTCGATAAACATACCTTCCGCATATACATCGAAACCCTCATGAATCCAGAAGTCGGCCCAATCATCAGCCGTGAGGTAATTTCCCCACCACTCATGTCCCATTTCGTGAAGCATGAGAAAGTCGTATCCCAACTTTGTTTTCCGGTAGTGGTTGCCGTACGAATTTATCGTTTGGTGCTCCATTCCGTAATAGTCGGTCTGTGCCAGGCCGAACTTTTCATTGATAAATGGATATTCGCCAAAGTACGTTGCGTAGAACGTCAGCATATCTTCCGCTTGCGCAAGCAGGTCCCCGGCTCCCGACGTATCCGTTTCCAAAACATAAAACAGGATTTCCATTTTACCTTTATAGGGCCGTTTTTTCACAATATAATCGGCAATATTCACCGTTACACTGTAATTGTTAATCGGGTAACGTGTTTTCCAATGCCACGTTCGCCATCCTTTTTCCGCATCCGTCACCCCCATTAATAATCCGTTAGAGGCGCACACCAGCGTGTCGGGAATGGTAATATTAACGGCAACACTGTCCGGTTCATCGGACGGATGATCCTTGCAGGGCCACCAGATTTTTGCCCCTTCGCCCTGGCAAGAGACCCCAACCCAGGGCGCCCCTCTTGAATCGGCGCTCCAATTGAATCCCCCATCCCAGGGTGGCCTTTTCGCCACCGGCGGTTTTCCGTGATAAAAAACTCGAAAGGTTTCCTTTTCCCCTGATCCCAAGACATCTTCAAGGCTGATTATAATTTTGTTGTTTACATGTTTGAAGGATAGCATTCTCCCAGAGGCTTGTATTTCTTCAAGCGTATAGCTTTCTATCAAATCCAGTTCGACAACGACAAGTGAATCAACAACGCTTTTGATCGTCACATCCACATAGCCGTTTATAAATTTTATGGAAGGGTCAATCTTTAGATTCAGGTCATAATACAGGACATCGTACGCCGCCTGGTTTGTGCTTAATAACCCCCCGGAAAAAATCCAGTTTTCGGGGATATTCCCTTGAGCAAACAAAAAACTCTGTACAAGGATTACAAACAAAACAGAAGCTGGAAGAAGTCTGGTCCTCATGATTAAGTTATTGATATAATTAAAATCCAAAAATGGAAGTGATGAGCTAACGACAAGTTGTAATCAGTCTATCCGTCCGGTTTTCACGTGGCATTAAGCCGGACGCCAACTTTTCATGAGTAGATTCATTTGCGCAATGAAAAAAGTTCGTGGTTCGGAAAGTGTTACAGGTTTGATCACCTGAATAGCGGTGTTACAAATAGATTTCAGAATGTGCGGAGCCACAAAATAGCAATACTCCCTGAGAATTGATTGACTAATTGTTGTTGAAACTTTTCTCAGGAAATCGGTCAAGATATTCATCTCTCACACTAATGATTATTTCACTTTATTGTTTTCTCCACTACTTAAAATTTAGTCGTATAAAACTCACCGGTACAAACCTGAGCGGATATTTGTTGATTGATTAACGATACCATATTCTAAAGACCCTCATTTTTCAAAATCACATTGTCAATAATTTACGCCCTGTGGAGTGGGTAGGGGTAGGTGTTGTTTTCACCGTAATAATACCATCTTTTTTGTTTCTGCATAGTACTTTCCCACGTGCAATGTGTAAAAGTAGATTCCGCTTGGATAGTCATTCGCATTAAATCTTATAAAATACGTCCCTGGTTCTTGAGTTTTTTCAACAAACGTCTGGAGCTTTCTTCCAAGAATATCATGGATTTCCAATTTAACGAAATCTGGTTTGTTTATCGTATATGATAGTACAGTTAACGAATTAAATGGATTTGGATAGTTTTGATTGAGGATAATTGTTTCAGGAATGTTAAGCTTATCCTCATCCATAGTATTTAAAGAAGAACTTGTATCTCCATAAAATACCCCATTAATATTTGCAGCTATTAGTCTTCTGGTCGTAGACATCTCATCATGGGCATCTGAATACTCAGTTTGTCCAAAAGGTTGATGGAATACGCGAATCTCAAGGCCATAGTATTCA
>JALUTR010000131.1 GCA_027021785.1 Fidelibacterota bacterium
AGCCATAGATAACGTTCACCGCTATCCTGATTCCGCCGGGTACGCCCTGCGAAAAAAACTGGCCCTGACCTTTAACGTGAAAATCGGAAACGTGATTCTTGGTGCCGGATCGGAAGGAATCATGTCCACCATTTTACGGACGTTTTTATTGGCCGACGACGAAATCATCAGCGCCGCCAATTCGTTCATCGGGTTCAGGGTACTGGCCAAAGCCACCGGCCGCAAAATCCACTGGGTCCCCATGAAACAACATCGTTACGATCTGGAAGCAATGACCGAACAGATCAACGATTACACCAAGATTATCTACATCGCCAACCCGGACAACCCCATGGGGACTTACATTACCCGCCGGGAATTCGATCGTTTCTATGCCCACGTTCCGGAACGGGTCTTAATTATCCTGGATGAAGCGTATTACGAATTTGCCAAACACCGGGAGGACTTTCCCGACTCAATGACCTACCGTTATGACAACGTGATCACCTTGCGAACCTTTTCAAAAGCCTACGGCCTGGCCGGTATTCGTATCGGTTACGGATTCGCTCATGAAGAGCTGATTTTCAACCTGCTCAAGGTGAAGGTTCCTTTTGAGCCGTCATACCTGGCACAGGTGGCCGGCTACGCCGCCCTCGACGACCATCCCTTTTTGGCCAACACGCTTTCGATTAACCGTTCCGGTATGCGGTTTTATCGGGAGGCCTTTGCCGAACTGAACATCACCTGTATTCCTTCGGCAACCAATTTTATCACCACCGTTTGGGAATCAGAGGAACGGGCCGCCGACATAACCAAACGGTTGCTTGAGAAAGGAATTATCGTACGTCATCTGGCGTCTTTCGGATGGCCCGAATGTATTCGTATTTCCATCGGTCTTGAAAATGAAAACCGCAAATGTATCCGGGCCTTGCGGTCGCTTCTGCAACCAAAATAATTTCCCGGTAAGTATGTACGCAACCGGAGCGGATTTAAAAGAAACAATGCCCTTACACATGGGGCATGCCGGCCGGGAACCGACCGACTTCATTCACCGTAAATGAGCCCATGAAACTCGTCACCTACACCTTACAGGAGGTTGCTTCTCCCCGCTTCGGCATGAAAAAAGGTGACTATATCGTTGATGTTTTGCGGGCGGCGATCTGGGCGAAAACCCAAAAAAACCAATCCGAATTCCTGGAAATTCCCACCAGCCTGAAAAAGGCGCTGGGAAATTGGAACCATAACCTACCCCAACTGCAACGACTGTTTGAAATAATCCCCGACACCAATTTGAATTCCTACACCGCCAACGAGCGACCACTGGCGTTTGATGAATCGGACGTTATTCTGCTGCCTCCCGTTCCGGACCTGGCCGCTTTTCGGAATTTTAACGCTTTTGAACAACACATGCTCGCAACGCGCCGACTGCAAGGGCTTGAAAAGGATTCCCTGTGGTACGAAATACCGGTTTTCTATTATTCCAACCCCGGCACCTTTTATGGACACAGGGCGGAAATTCCCTATCCCACGGGGACCGATGAATTGGACTTCGGACTGGAATGGGCGGTCATCATCGCCAACGGCGGAAAAAATATTTCCCGGGAAGAAGCCGATCTGGTCATCGGCGGATTCACTATCCTGAACGATTGGTCCGCCCGCGATTGGCAACGAAAAGAAATGCGACTGAACCTGGGACCGGCCAAGGGTAAGGATTTTGCCACCTCGGCCGGGCCGTATCTGGTGACCCCGGATGAATTGGCCGATCGCCGGAACGGCGAAAAGTTCAATTTAAACATGACCTGCCACGTGAACGGCAACCTGTTGTCCTCCGGGAATACCAACGATCTTTACCATTCCTTTGCCGCCATGATCGAACGGGCCGGCCGGAATACCCCCCTGCTCCCAGGGGACTATATCGGTTCGGGAACCGTGGGGACAGGGTGTATCCTTGAACTGCGCCCGGAAAACACCGGCGGGTGGTTGAAACCGGGGGACGTGGTCTCCCTGACCATCGAACGGCTGGGAACCCTGGAAAATAAAATTACCGAACCTGATTTCCTCTGAAATAACAACTCAACAAACGAAGGCTACCATGATCATCGACCCCACGCAACAAACATACAAAGATAATTACAAGCTGCTGACCGGCGCGATCGTCCCCCGGCCGATTGCCTTTGTTTCCACGGTCTCCACCGACGGAGTAAGAAACATCGCTCCTTTTTCTTTTTTCAACGGCGTCTGTTCCAATCCTCCCACGGTCATGTTTTCCCTGACAATTCGTTCTACCGACGGGAAGGAAAAGGATACGCTGGTCAACATTCGCGATACCGGGGAATTCGTAGTGAATATTGTCAGCGAAGATTTCGCCGACCAAATGGTGATCGCCGCAACCGAATTCCCATCCGAAGTGGATGAATTTGAAGCATCCGGCCTTACGCCGGCGCCCGGGGAAAAAGTGGCCGCTCCCCGTCTGCAGGAAGCCCGAATCAGTTTCGAGTGCCGGTTGAACCGGATTGTGGAAATCGGCGACGGATCACCAGGGTGCGGATTCATCGTTATTGGGACGGTTGTATTGTACCACGTTCGGGACGAGGTGTACCGGGAAGGCCGTATACTGATTGAAAACCTTCAACCCATCGGACGGCTGGCCGGAAATAATTATTGCCGCATCAGCGATGTCTTTCAGATCGCCCGAAAAATCAAACCGGATTTAAAATGACTGTAACCGACCTGAAAACGCGAATCTATCAGGCGCAATGCTTCGGCAACGTTGAACCTATCGAATATATGGTTCCCTACCCCAACCTTGCCGCCGTCCCCGAAGGGCAGACAATAAAATTCAAAGACCACTTGTTGTACGCCGCTTTGGGGATGACGAATGGTGAGTTTTGGCGACAAATACAACAAACCGCCGCCTGGTTAAAACAACTCGGAATCCGTCCT
>JALUTR010000132.1 GCA_027021785.1 Fidelibacterota bacterium
CTTCCTTAAAGGAACGGGCATAGACGGAAACGCTCAAAATAGCCGCGGCGAAAAAGGCCGATATGGGCAGAATAAGCGTGAGGATCATGAGCACCATTTTCAGGCCCAACATGTCCATAATGACAGCGAATATTTCCGGGGGAATCTCCTGAAACCGCTGTACGGCCAAGTACAATCCGGACATGGCAATCAGGGCCGTCGCGATGCCGGCCAGTGTCACCACACCGAACTTGCCCAGCACAATCTCCAGCCTGGTAGCGGGAGTGGAAAGCAAGGTTTCCAGGGTCCCCCGTTCCTTTTCGCCGGCGCCCAGGTCCAAACCGGGGTACATCGCTCCCATGAATCCGAAGATGATAAATAAATAAGGGAGAAATCCCCCCGCCATTTCGGCAATCCTTTCCTGTACGGATGAAACATCGACTTTATTTACCGCCACCGCGTTAAACAGGTTTTGATCCAGATTCAACCGTTCAATCCGTTCGGCAACGATCTGTTGGTTGTACTGCTCCACCAGGTCGGTTAATCGTTTTAACGCTGTTTCAAAAGCATCCGAGGCTTTGTAAACAATACTGACCCGACCTTGCTTATCACTGGCAATCAAATCATGGAAGCCCGGATCCACGATAATACCGCCGTCCAGTTCTTCCCGGGCCGTCAGGGAAACAATACTGTCTTCAGGCACCCCCGGGACAACGACTATCTTTTCATCCGCCAGTACCAGCGCATACAGATCCGGGGCATGTTCTTCCCCGACAAAGGCAATTCTCAGCTCCTTCGCTTCCGCTTTTTCCATCTGCGATTGCTGAATCCTGGTCACAACCGTAATCAACAGGGGTACCAACACCATGGGCATCACCACCATCATTAAGATCGTCCGGCGATCCCGGAGCGTGTCTTTCAATTCCTTTTTAAAGATAATCAATGTCCGTTTCATTCAGGCCTCCCCCACCAGGTGAATAAATTCATCCTCGTAAGAGTCACAGGTCATCTGCGATTCGAATTCCGTCAGGGTCCCGTTGAAATATAATTTGCCCCGGTGAATAATAGCGATATCATCGCACAGGAGTTTTACTTCGCCCATGCGATGGGTTGAAAAAATGACCGTTTTCCCCTCTTCCCGGCAGGAACGGATCAGATCGATAATCGCCCGCGCGGTCATCACGTCCAGACCGGAAGTCGGTTCGTCAAATACCATTACCGGTGAATCGTGGATGATTGTCCGGGCGATGGAAGTTTTTTGTTTCATTCCGGTGCTTAACCGGGCGATGCGCCGATTGGCAAACTCCGCCATTCCCAACAGGTCGAAAATTTTCTCCTTCCGTTCCTTAAACCGCTTTGCATCCATGCCATACAGATCGGCAATATATTTAACCATTTCGCCGGGGGTAAGACGGTCATACAAGGCTGTTTGTCCGGTCATGAAACCGATGTTTTCGCGGACTTTTTGCGGCTTTTTTTGCGTATCGTACCCCATAACCGTAATGGATCCGGCGGTCGGTTTCAGCATTGTCGCTATCAATCGCAAAGCGGTTGTTTTGCCGGCCCCGTTAGGACCCAGCAGACCGAAAATCCTCCCCGGTTGACATTGAAAAGTAATGTTGTCCACAGCCCGGACCGACTTTTTCCCGCGGAACGATTCCCCCATTTCCCGCCGTAACCGCCGGGTCAGTTTAAATTCTTTTGTGAGATTGTTAACGGTTATCATAATCCCTTCCTCGCAATGCTCCCTGTTTATTCCGACTTCGTCGATTGAAATAATGCCCCGGCGAAGGGGCGGATAAGGGTTCCTGACGTTTAACGCAGCCAAATTCAAATCCAGTAAACAATTCCAGGTGCTCCTTTCAGGCTCGGAATAATACTCGATTCGTCATCAAATATCAATAACCACAAATAGTTCAAGGCACATCTGACCAAAATAAATGTTTCGAAGAATTATTTGGACAGCATATTAAAACATATCTGTAATGAGATTGTTCTGATGTTCCCCAAATCTCCTCAAATTTCTCCGTAATATTCGGTAATTGGACATGTTCTATGTGAACTTGTATTTTCCATTTTACCGATGCTGTTCACACACGATACGAGATGGGGTAAGATTATTCCGCCCTTACAGGGCTTGTACACCGACGGATCCATTACTCAGGGCGTTGCCCTGAGTTTTGTTATGATTCCCTTTCAGGGAATTCAATCGAATAATTGTAATAGTATTGAGGGACGAACCCAAAAAAGCGTCGTAGTTATTGTTATAGCCCTGAAAGGGCGGAATAAAACAACCCGGTGCGTAGCGCCGGGAAAGAAAAGAAGAAAAAACCACGTTAGCCCTGAAGGGGCGGCATAGCATAAGGTTTGATCGTATTCTTTACAAGGTCTTCGATCATAAAAAATGTCTTGGACGGCATATTTCAAGTTGGTTCCGGATTGTGTGCTTAAAGTATCAGGGAATCCTCTTTCTTAAATCCCTTGGGGGGATTGTTTCAGGAAGAAGTGGTCAAATCTGTCCAGGACCGAGGGGTACTATACTTGAATTACCGCTCTTTCAAAATATTTTGGACAGCAATGAGTTCAAGGGAAAAAATTTGTCCTGCTCCCATCTGCGGGATCAATGACGGGCTGCTCCGCCGACATGTTACCTGCCCCGTGTAGTGGTTGCATATCCGGTACACGGGGCACTCTAAATGAATTCTAATAAGGGGTTCAGTGACAACATCTTTTCAGTGATTGACGGTTACGGTTACCTCAGACAAAAAAGTGAATACCCGGAACATACTCATTTAAGTGATTTATCTCCTCCCAATCGCCACGATACCGTGATTGAATCCCGGATGTCCACACACCACCACCAAATCACCCTTTACATCAACGCTGTACCAGTAGATTGAGCCATTAAACAACGCTTTCAATTCCGGATACA
>JALUTR010000133.1 GCA_027021785.1 Fidelibacterota bacterium
TCCTTATCGGAAAGCAAGCACGCCGAAACAATACCGAAGAATAGTTGCGGAAATCCTATCCGAATATCTTCGTAACAGGTTTAACCCGGATGAATTCGTATTCATAATATCAGACACCCCGCAGGAAGAACGACCGGATCGGGGAATTTTTCGAATGAATACAACTATTTGTGTCTTTGGGCCCCGTTCCAATGGATTTTTTTATTCCTCTGACCGTCGTTTGATTTAACCCGCTCTCGTGATAAGTTGCTTGCAAATAAAAGGTGAGTAAGAGGAGATTTGGGAATGGAAAAACTTGAATGGAACGAAAAATACAGTGTGGGTGTTAAGGCCCTGGATGAACAGCACAAGGTTATTTTCGATTTGATTAATGCCTTATCGGACCTGGAAAATATCACGGTGTTTTCCGAGGAGCTGGCAGACGCGCTGACAAAGTTGATGAATTATCTGGTGGAGCATTTTAATCTCGAAGAGAAATACATGCGTGAATACAAATACCCCAGGTATGATATTCAGGTAACCCAACACAAGAAATTCAAGAAGCAAATTTTAAAGTTTAACCTGGACACGATTAGATACAAGCCTTCTGTTCCGGAAGACTTGTTGGAATATTTAAAACAGTGGTTTGTCAATCACATTCTGGAAGAAGATATGCTGTATCGCGATTTTTTTATTGAAAAGGGATTAAAATAATCATAATCCGGTGAGATTTGCCATTTGGCATGCCGGTCCAAATTTCATCTCCCTTCTAACCGGTTTCATTCGCCGCTCAAAGAACACAAAGGTTATCGGATATAATATACTTATCGAGCTATTGTATTTCCCACTTTATTGGTTCACCGGCGGAACTCCGAATAATTCGGCATTCCGGGTAATCGAAAAATTATATCAGAATTGAAAAATACAATAATGTTGAAACTTATTCACGAGCGCTGGAGAACAATCGGCATAATCTCATAAGTCATTCAGTATTCCTGATCGATTGACATTACCCTCCTTATTTCTGTGGTTTCGGTGACTGAATTATAAAGGCTTCAAATACTTTTCATATCGGAAGGCACTCGTTTCTCAAATTATGTGATTGAGGTAATCCGGTGGATAATGAAATCCACAGGAAATAAATTCACGTCACCATAGCGCAGGAAAAATGACGGAAACCTTTGATTCATATACCTGTTTTTATGGATTCTTGGATTAACAGGTTAAAAGTGTAAACAGCAAAAATATTATCAAAAAAATTGAGGTGCCGGATATTATGAAAATACCGAAATGCATGAGTACGCAACACCCTGATAATGTAACTCCTCCATTTTTCGCGAGAAGCGCCGAACTTGGAGGAGACGACGAAATACAGGAAGCGTACTACACGTTTTCGCATTTGGGATGTGACGAACAGATGTGGGATTGTGAGGGTAAGGAAGTTGATAACTTCGTGGTTAAAAAACTGCTGACGAGATATGAATCATTTTTCAGAGAACAAAGATTAGGAAGAGATGTATTTATTACTTTGCGCGTTCCGAATCCAACGGTGGAAAAGACGGAAGCGAAAATCTTGTTGGAGACCCTGGAAAGCATACCCAGGTCATTCGACACCGCCAGGTTATTTTACAATGACGATATTCCACCAATATTTGAAGTTATTTTACCGATGACAGCCTCTTCCAGGTGCCTTGACAGGATTTACAACTATTATAACGATTTTGTTGTGGGAAAACAGAATAAACCTTTTCGCAAAGGGGACCTGACAATCGGCGAGTGGATTGGGGAATTCAAACCGGAACGGATCAACGTTATACCTCTCTTTGAAGACATGGAAAACATGCTTGACGCCCATAACATGACCAGAGAATATTTAACCATGCAAGATCGAAACATTGATTATCAGCGAGTCTTCCTTGCCAGGTCGGACCCGGCGATGAATTACGGACTGATAAGCGCCGTTCTTTTAAACAAGATAGCTCTTCAGAATTTGCACGGATTATCCGAGGATATAGGGGTTAAAATTTATCCTATCGTGGGGGTTGGTTCCGCTCCGTTCAGAGGCAATCTCAGGCCCCGGACTGTTGAGCGTGTCGCGGAAGAATATCCAAGCACACACACGTTTACCATTCAGTCGGCCTTCAAATACAATAATCCTTCGGAAGAAGCGAAGGAAGCCATTAAAAAACTCCGGGGAAGACAGGTCGGTTTACCTCATAATGTGGACAAAGATAAATGTTTGCACATCATTAAAAAATATAGTGAGGAATACCAGAAACAAATCGCCGTATTGGCGCCGACCATTAACAAAATCGCCAAACATGTTCCAAGCCGGAGAAAAAGGAATCTTCATATCGGACTATTCGGTTATTCGCGCAAGATGGGCGAGATTGTATTGCCCCGGGCAATAACATTTACATGCGCTCTTTATTCCATCGGCCTGCCGCCGGAAATCCTTGGACTGAATGCCCTGGACAAGGATGACCTGCGATTCATCAGGGAAGTCTATGTAAATTTTGAATATGACTTAAGGGACGCACTCAGGTATTTCAATCGTACACCGTTTTTACCGGAAGGCCTCGAAGCCAGTGTCAGAAATATCCTGGATTTCGAAACCGATGAAGAGCACCAGGAAATCACCGATAATATTGTTGATGCGTTGCGGGATAACAAAACGGAGAATTTGGGAGAATTGGTATTAAGAGCGGGGAATTTGAGGAAATTCCTAGGTTGACAACAAGCTGAGGAACGCGGACATGAAGGGCTTCGTGTCCAAAGAGGAAAACGCGGCTCAATACCAGGGGCTCTCCGGGAACTCGTACCAATGGCATGAAACAACGGCAGAATAACCGCTTAAATGACTTTTCACGAGATCGTCTCCAATACCCGAGAAACAACAAGGTATTGAGGGGCACTATTTACGGGAGGAGATAAAATGAACATCCGGATTAAATCCACTTCATTTTTTTTAATTATTATCCCGGCTATGTTACTTGTTTCCTGCGACAAAGATAATTCCGAATCCGACGACCTTGACCGATTAGCGCAAATGAAGCGGGAAATTATCGATATGATCGGTGAACCAACCTGCGGTGATTCAACCGATTGCAGAATTATCGGTTTTGGTGCCAAGCCGTGCGGCGGATACTGGGAATATCTGGTCTATTCCATTGCAGATCTTGATACAACATTGCTGATCCAAAAGGTAAATCAATATAATGAATTTAATGAAACACTTAACAGGCGGTATGGCTGGGAATCCGATTGCATGGTCACCCCGGTCCCCGAAATTGAATGTATCGATGGAGTTTGCACGGCGGTATACTGATCAAACCTCAGCGCAGTTCCGCTTTGGTGGATGGCGCCCACTTTGCTGGAAGCCGCCGGTCTTCCCCGCCATCCCGGGATGCGGAGTATATCGCTTTGGCCGATATTCACGGGCGCTGGTAGCGGCCACAACCAGCGGGACGATGTTTACTGCAAGTATTACAACGCGCTGACCACCGCGACCCCGGCGAAAACCGCAATCTCTGGGACGTTTCCGATTCGCGCGACGTGAAATCGGAAATGTTGCTCCGGCTATGCAATCGAATGGCCGGAACGGTTGACCCGTTGCCCGAACGCATTGCGGACCGGTAAAACACTCTGTAACCAAAATCGGTCTGGGAAACAGGTTGGGCGAAGCAAACCCCGATGGCTGTCCGGTCTCAGATCCGCAGGCTGACGGGTAGCCAATCACGCTGTTGTGGAATATTAGATCTGAGCAACGGACCAACCGATATTCAAACCCTTAAGGGCGAAATGACACCTGTCTTTCAACCACCAACGAACACCCTTCGGGTCCTGCCCCCGATGGCCGTTAACAAAACATAGGTTGTGGACTGAATCGCCTGGGCGATCTCTTCCACCCGTAACACATCGGTATCGTTTTGTCCGAAAAATAAGACCTTCTCCCCTACCGTCGGCACACAGTCGCCAAAATCAACCATAAACTGGTCCATGCAAACCCGCCCCGCTATTCGATACCGTTTCCCTTTATAAGCAACGGTTCCATCAACGTACCAGGGACGCGGGAATCCATCGGCAAAGCCGGTCTGGATGACCCCAATATTCGTGTCACGTTTAGTTCGGTACACACCCCCGTAACTCACATGCGTACCGGCCGGCACCGGTCTCACGGCGACAATCGGTCCGGTAAATTCCATTACCGGCATTATCGGTAAATCCATCGGAACCTCATCCGACGGAAAAGCGCCGTATAACAGCATGCCCACCCGAACCATGTTAAACCAGGATTGTTGTAAATTCAGCACGGCACCGCTATTCGAGAAATGAACATATTTAAAATGAAACCCCAGGACTTTCGCAGCCTGTAAGACTTTATTAAATCGCTTCAACTGGTATCTGGCGTAGCTGAGATCCCCCTCATCGGCGGTGGCATAATGGGAATAAATTCCTTCGCAATGAAGCCCGGGGGACCCCTTTATCTCCTCCAGTAATGATACCGCCTCATGATACTGTACTCCCAAACGGGTCATCCCGGTGTCGACTTTAAAATGGATTTTAGGACTCCGACCAAAAGATCGATGGAACTCTTTCAGAACTTTCAAATCATCATTCCAGGAGAGATTTAAGGTGATGTTCCGTTCGGTCGCTTCTTCCAGTATGTCTTCGCTCAACCGGCTGAAGATGAGGATTTCCTCGGTGATTCCGGCATCCCGCAATTCCACCGCTTCCTCAAAAGAAAATACGGCAAAATAATTCACTCCCTCCGCCCGTAACGCGTTCACCACCGGAATCACGCCATGTCCGTACGCATTGGCCTTGACTACCGCCATCACCTGGCGATCTCCCACCTGTCTTTTTATTAACCGGTAATTATGTCTCAGTCGATCCAGGTGAATGATGGCTTCGGGTCCGGTCATGATCAGTCGTCGCTTTCGCGGTACAATTCCAACAGGCGTTCCTGAAGAGTACGGAAATTTTCGAATACTTCCGTACTGCAGGACAGAATCCACCCGCTTAAATCCTGTTGCGGTAATTCATTAACCAGGAAAACCGGTATCCCGTAATGGTAGGCCAGGGTTACTTCTCCATGCGTTCCTCCCCCTTTCAGGACATCCTTATTCCAATAGCAGATAACGTAATCGGCCTCTTTGGTAACCGCTTTGATATCCCGGTCTATGAGCTTGCGCACAAATTGAATGAATCTTTCCGGGTCCGAATTTTTCCATTGCCGGTAATCGAAAGCACCTTCTTTCGTTACCAGAATTCCCGTCTCCTCTACCGGATTAATAACGCCATGTCCCAGGTTGCTTTTCAGCCAGTCGGTAATTCGTTCACGCCAACCCGCTCCTTCATCGCGCGCCTGTTCCATTGCACCCGATAAATAGGCTTTCACTGATTCAACTTTCTCCGCAACAATTCACTGTTAAATGACGTCCAGATAATGATAATCAGGCAGGGCACAATTATATATGTCCAGTTGATTATTCCGGTAAATATCAACATGCGTAAGCCGGTAATCAACATACTGGTCGGAAATAATTGTAATGTCGTACCCAGCATAACCGGGAAAAATTCGAATTCGATCAACAATCCCGAGCCAAACAGCAAAAAGCAAAAAATCGTAATCACGAGAATCATAAACATCGTAACCCGTTCGGTCAGCAAAGCGACGGTTACAATGAGATTCCCAAGGACACAGTTGGATAAAAATAGAAAAAACAACATAATCAAATAATCGTACCAGACGAAGGAAACGTCCATGATAATCGTAAAAACGATCATGCCGAATATTATGAATACCAGCGATTCCAATATGGCGGTGAACAGGACACTGATGATGATATTATATTTTGTCAACGGTGTCAGCGTAATCGGCGGTAATCCTTTTTTGTAAATACGTAAATCAAAGAATTCACGATAAAGAAGAGGAATCAGGGTTATTACCGCAAGAATCATTAACATCCCGGGGAATACCCATTGCTGATAAGGGATGTTACGAATCGTACGAACCACCACCTGCCGCATCGGAATGTTGATGGACACATGCAACAACAGGGGCAACAGGAAGGCCATTCCCAGAGTGGAAAATAACCGCTGTTGGGTCAGCCACAGGCGTCGTTTCAAAAATGGTACAATCATTGGTCGTTGTGTTTCTTGTTCAATATTATGATTAGTCCAAACCTTCCCGCGCGAACTCGGAATCCATTAAATCCTGCAACCCCAGTTTTTTAATAGTTACATCCTTCATGACGGCCCCGGCGGCGCGTTCCAGCACCTGGAAAAACACTTTCCTGGACCGCCCGTAAAAGTGAAAGATATTATTAATACGACTGGGGGTAACTACCGTAGGTATGGTAGTTAGTTGTTTATACAATTCATCGGTCAGATTTTCGAATTCGATTTGGAACTGATGAAATTCCAGGGTGCTCTCCAGCAATTTATCCAAACTGCCATCCAGGATAACCCGTCCGGCATGCAGAATCAAAATCCGATCGTGGGCTTTTTCCACTTCCGCGAGCGAATAACTGGCATAAATAATGGTTTTCGCGCCATGCAATCGTCGCAACAAATCCCAGGTCAAACGATTCGCTTCCGCGTCCATAAACGCCGTAGGTTCGTCGATAATCAACACATTCGGATCATGAACCAATGCCCTTACAATCAGGGCCCGTTTTAGAATCCCCGGTGAAAGCTCACCGGCATTGACATGCAACACTTCCTCCAATTTCAAAGCCCGGCTGTATTGAGTAATACGATCGGTGATTACATCTTCCGCTTCCCCGTACAACGATCCGATAAATCGAAGATTCTGCTCAACCGTCAGCCACGGGTCCATATCGCTTTCCAGGGGAACAAATCCAATCATTTTGCGGACTTCGGCCCGTCGTTTCACAATATCCAGACCGTTAATAAAAACCGACCCGTATTCGGGATTTTCAACCCCGGCCAGGACTTTAAGCAGCGTCGACTTACCGGCGTTGTTGTCGCCGATTACGGCCACCAGGGACCCTTTTTCCACACCAAATGTCAACCCGGCAATAATCGTCTTATCGTTGAATAACTTGCCGACTTTTTTTAATGTTACACTGGCTTCCAAAGTTTAACTATTCCAATCCTTTTTATTTATCCGGAATTTGATTAATGCGCTTCAAACCATGAATCACCGACTCCGCAGTCCACCACAATGGGGACCGACAACGTAAGTGCCTGTTCCATCTCGCGAACGACCAGGGTCTGCAATTCATCCAACTCGTTTTCTGGAAACTCGAACAACAGTTCGTCGTGGATCTGCAGGATCATCATCGCTTTCATTTTTTTCAATCGCATTTCCCTGTGAATGGCAATCATGGCCAATTTGATCATTTCGGCCGCCGTACCCTGGATGGGCATATTGATGGCCATTCGTTCCGCCGCTTCGCGGCGAATACGATTATCGCTTTCCGCTTCCCACACGGGGCGTTTCCGTCCCAGCATGGTTTTTACATACTTTTCCTTACGCGCCTGTTCCAACGTACGATCGATATAATCCTTTATTCCGGCATACCTTTTAAAATACGTATCAATAAGGGCCTGCGCTTCATTTCTTGGGATCCCCAGTTCCTGGCTCATTCTGAAAGGTCCGGCGCCGTACATAATGCCAAAATTAACCACTTTTGCGGTGCGCCGCATTTCAGGCAATACGGCATCGAGAGGAACCCCGAAAATATCGCTGGCCGTGCGTGCGTGAATGTCTTCCCCGTTTTCGAAAGCGGCGATCAATGCCGGATCCTGACTTAAATGGGCCATGATGCGCAGTTCGATCTGTGAATAATCAGCCGAAAATATTTTCCACCCCTTCTCCTGCGGTTTAAATGCTTTCCGAATCTCGCGACCAATATCCGTCCGAATCGGAATATTTTGAAAATTGGGATTGCTGCTGGACAATCGTCCCGTTGCCGTCACGGTTTGGTTAAATGAAGTGTGGACCCGCTGCGTCTCGGGATGAATATACTCCGGAAACGGATCAAGATACGTATTCTTCAGTTTATTCAGTTTACGATATTCCAGAATCAACCCGGGCAATGGATGTACATCCTTCAGTCGCTCCAAAACCCCTTCGGCCGTGGATCGTTTCCTGATTTGGGGAAGTTTCAAAATATCAAAAAGAATATTCGCCAATTGTTGGGTGGAATTAATATTGAATTCTGTCCCTGCTTCGCGAATGATTTCCGTCGTCAGTCCATGTAATTTCTTTTCCAATTCCCGCGACATCGCAAGCAACATCTCCTTGTCAACGTAAGCGCCGTTGTATTCCATCTTGACAAGTACCGGGATCAACGGCAATTCGATCTTCATAAAGAACTCATCCAATTCCGCTGCGATTAATTTCTCCCTGAAAAGGCGTGTTAATTGCCAGGTAATATCGGCGTCCTCGGCCGCGTAAAAAGCTGTCTTGTCCAGTTCCACATCAGCCATAGTAATCTGTTTGCGACCGGTACCGATTAATTCCTCAATGGAAACCATTTCGTAATTCAGGTATTCCCGGGAAAGGTTATCCAGCTTGTAGGATCGGGACGCGGGATTGATCAAATGGGCGGCGATCATGGTGTCGAATTCCACACCCTGCACTTCTACCCCGTGCCGTTTTAAAATCAGGGAATCGTATTTTACATTCTGACCCGTCTTCGGCACCGATGAATCTTCAAAGAGTTGTTTGAGGACAGTCAGTACCGTGCTTAAATCGTCCTCACCAAAAAGGGCCGATGATTTGTCCTTATACCGAATGGGAATATAAACCCCCGAATCGGCGCGGGTACTAAAACTGAAACCTACTATTTCCGCCCGCATGGGGTCTACGGAGGTTGTCTCAAGATCGAAAGAAAGTAAGTCGCCGGGCTTAACAGACTTAACAAATGACTTTAAGTCATCGATGTTACTTATTGTAAAATAATCTTTACAGGTATCGGTATTCGCATTGACCGGGGCTTCCCGGAACTCGTCAAGTTGCCGGATCAAGCCGGTAAATTCCAGGTTTCGGAACAATTCCTCCAGGGCTTCCAAATCGAATTCGTTGCGTTTCAAATCCGAGATATTACAATCCAGTTCCACGTTGGTGTCGATCGTTACCAACTCCCGGCTAAGGAGGGCGTTATCCCGGTATTCCTGCAATCCGTTCCGAACCCGCTTATTGCCGATTCTATCGGCATTGTCCAAGGCTTCAAAAAGCGATCCGTACTCTTTTATCAGTTTAACGGCTGATTTCTCCCCCACTCCACGAACCCCGGGAATATTGTCGGAGGAATCTCCCATCAGACCCAGCAAATCAATAATTTTTTCCGGCGGCACACCCCATTTGTCGATAACTTCGTTCCGATCATAGATCCGCATCGTCATATTTCTTCCGGCGGGGGCATACAGGAAAATATGGTCGTTTACCAACTGCATAAAATCCTTATCACCACTTACGATATAGACGTCCAGCCCATGTTCGGCCCCATACCTGGCAAGCGTTCCAATGATATCATCGGCTTCAAACCCCGGCTTCGACAAGGTTACGATCCGCATGGCCTCCAGCAATTCCCACAGGTAAGGGAGTTGTTCGCTCAATTCATCGGGCATTTTTTCCCGGGTAGCTTTGTATTCCGGGTATCGCTCGTGCCGAAATGTTTTCTCCTTGGAATCGAATACGGCGGCAAGGTAATCGGGTTTTTCATTCCGGATAAGACGAAAAACCTGGTTAATAAAACCATACAACGCGCCGGTGGGCAAACCGTAACTGGTAATGAGCGGATTACGGATAAAAGCGAAATGGGCGCGATAGAGCATGGCGTACCCATCAATAAGGAACAAGCGTTTTCGATCGGATTTGGCAGGAGACATCGGGCGTTAAGTTACAACCCCCTTTGGTCGGTTGGAAAACAGAAATTTACCGCAATTGATAATAGATGACGGAAGCGCGTAAGACGTACCGGAAAATGGATATTCCCACAAAGCGTAGCGTTAATCGGGAAAACGTGAGTCGTAAAACGTGATGCGTGATGAAAATATTATTTGATATTCGACAGGGCGTTAAACAGCAATAGCGTTTCCGGTCTGCCTATATTTAATAGACAGACCGGAAAACTTAATTAATTTCGACTACTCCTCAGAAACGGACGGTTAATGTCAAATAATAATTCCTCGTCGCCCCGGGCCAGTAGGCATCCACCCGGACCGGACCGTCATCCCAATCATAATAATTATAACCGAAGGTCTCGTATAAAGTATCGAAAATATTGTTAACCCATAAAGTCAGAACCGGTTGAAAGGTTTTAACTTTCGGCAACTCAATCCTGGCGCTCCAGTTCACGACCAAAAACGGATCGATGGCCGCTTCCTCGGTGTTGGCAAAATCAATGTATTGTTTGCCGGTATAATTTGCCTGCAGCCAGGTTTCACCCCATTTTCTGGTAAGTATGACTTTCGCCTTCCCCTGGAAACCGGGATAGGCGGGGATGATTTTGTTGCTGTAATCAGCAATGCCTCCGTAACCACTCCAACCCAGGGAATCACCTTTGTATTGGACAAAGTAATTATCCGCCCAGGACAAACTGCCATCAATTGTCAATGTTCTGAATGGTTTCATCTTGAGCGCTATTTCCACGCCCTGGTGGATAGTACGGGGGGCATTGGCCTGCAACACTTCATCGGCATCGTAATACCGATACCAGACCGGAATCAATTCGTCATAAAAATCCATCCGATAGAGATTCACGGTTCCTGCAATGGTTTTGTGATTGAACTTCAACCCGGCTTCATAATCGATCAGGAATTCCTCTTTCGTCAGGGGTTTTGCATACTTCTTATCCATGTCCGCCACGGCCGGTACGGCATCGGGATCGTCCTGGTCATAAATGTCGGTATCGGCCGGTTCGCGATGCGCCGTCGATACGTTGGCAAACAAGGAAAGGGCTTCGGTCGCCTGGTAACGAAGTCCGACCCGTGGATCAAGAAAATCGTATTTCAACTTGTAATTGTAACCGTTTTGGTAAGCCCCTATCACCTGTTGGTCGAACCCGTAACGATGTCCCAGATACCGCAGGTCGGCCATCAGGTTAAGTCGTTCCGTTAAGGAGAACAAGGTATGGATGTACATGGAAATACTCGTTTTCTTGCTTTGATTCGAATAGTAGCGATGATTTCCGGGGACTTCAAAGCCCTGGTCAATCCCCAGGACCTTACCGTAATGGTCGGCGGCATAAAAACGGGCATCTCCGCCGATGGTAATCATTCCGGAAGATAATGGGTGGGAATACTGATAAACCAATCCCCAGTAACCGTTTCGCAACCATTTGCGGCGCATTAAATCAACTTTATTTAACGAATCGGGTACGTAGGCGGTCAGATTATATTCCTCCACATCGCGGTTGCCCTTAAATTGTTCGTAATACCCATCGCCTTTAACTTTATAGGCCGTGATGCTCAATATTCCATCGGAAAATTTTTCACTGTGTTGAATCGACAATATCGATTGTGTAAACACATCTTTATTGGCATTTTTCCGTCCACCGTTATAATTCGGATCGGCATAAAAATTATAACGGCGATCGGAACGATTTTTCAGGTCATAACCATAATACGGAATAACTCCTTCCCACGAAAATGCGGTTTCTTCCTGTCCGACTATGGCTTCCACGCGGGTGAACCTGGTTTTACCGTTGATTTCTATGCCGCCATGAAATGATTGTTGACCGGTACCGCTGCCGTTCCGATATCCGCCGCTTTTTAAGCTGCTGAACCGGCTGTAAACCGTAACATTTTTGGTGGTTCCCGCCAGATGGCCCGTGTAAGTAAGTGACAATTTTTGACTGGGTAAATCCAGGTTGCTTTGTTCCAGGTAATTTCCATATCCGGTAACAACCGTAATACCCGGATACAGGGACCGATAATTCGTGGTCATGTTGACGGTTCCTCCGAATACCGAGGAACCGTAGAGTGAATTCCCGACTCCCCGTTGGAGCTGTACATCTCCCGCCGCCGCCAGGATGTCTCCATGATCGACCCAATAAACGGCATGCGCTTCCGGATCGTTTAACGGAATACCGTTCAACAATACCCCGATTCGATCCTGGGAAAATCCCCTGATTTTTAAATAAGAATAACCCACCCCGTTTCCGGCATCGGAATAAGCGTATACGCCCGGGAGTTCGCTTAAAACCATGGGAACGTCCTGATTGCTGTAAGAGCGTTCTATTTGTTCGCGATCCATGGTTGAAAACGCCACCGGCGTCTCTCCGGCCTTCGCCCGGGAAGACAGCACAAGAACTTCTTCCCCGTTCAATACCGAAGGCTTAAGATAGATGTTCCCCAGGTTTTCGGTTGTTACATCAACGATTTTTTCAGAAAATCCGATGTGGGTGAAAATCAATTTGACGGGAAGAGTTTTCGTTGTGATTTCGAACTCTCCGGAACCGGAAGTGACCGTTCCGATTTTTGTCCCCGCGACAACAACATTTGCCCAGGGGACAGGGTTGTACGTCGTTTCCGACAATAGCTTTCCGTGGATTGTTACTGTTTGGGAGAAAAGGGTTCCCATGAAAAAAATGAACGGAAAGAGATTCTTTATAATTGAAATAAAGCGCTTTGGTTTTTTCATTTTGCCTCCCTACGCTGGCATTATCCAGATCAGGTTCAAAGGGTTTGTTCTCAGCCATTTCGCTCTGTATCAAAATGGCACCCCAGTTAACGGTGTAATTTACAATGTTGGTCAATTATCCACAATCCGGGATAAGATTTAAATTGAAATTCCGGAGAGGTGCGACAACCATCACTGGCTATGTTGCACTACGCCAGGTAAACACCGGTTGTCGATTATAATCAGTACTCAAAGACATTTGATCATCAACGTCAAGCAGGCCTGCCTGTCGAAGTCACATCTGTCCAAGATAAATGTTTGAAGAATTATTTTGACGGCATATAAAAAATATTCGACAATCGGACGAGTTCTGTGAACATGGATTTTCCGTTTTACCGGCATTAACTACCGGTTGGGGACTT
>JALUTR010000134.1 GCA_027021785.1 Fidelibacterota bacterium
TATTTTTGCTTCCCTGCGTCCCAAAAATGAATGGGATATATGTGCCGGACACTGTTTAATTTCGGAAGCCGGCGGAAAGTTGGTGGATTTAAACGGGAAGGATGTCACGTATAATAACGAAGTGACAATTATAAAACCGGGGCTTGTGGCGGGGAACCCGGAAGCGGTGAGGAAAACGTTAACGATTTTAACGGAAAGACCTTTGGTTTCATGAGCGGAACTGAATATCCCGAAGGGGCGATCAAATGCCTGGATAAAGGATTCATCCGGTTGGTGGACAGCATGGGAGGAGACGATGCCATCGTGCAGGCGGCCCGCGTAAGTTACGGGAAAGGAACCAAAAAAGTGTCCCAGGACCGGGGACTGATCCGCTATTTGATGCGTCACCGCCACACAACGCCTTTTGAAATGGTGGAGTTCAAATTCCATTGTAAAATGCCGATATTTGTCGCCCGCCAATGGGTCCGGCACCGGACGGCCAACATCAACGAATACAGTCTTCGTTATTCCGAAGCCCGGGATGAATTTTATATACCCGGCAAGGACGATATTCATTTTCAGAGCAAGCTCAACAAGCAGGGCCGGGCGGTTGAGGAAGTGCCGGATGAATTAAAAGAAAAAATCATCGGGTATTTCCGGGATGTGTCCGAACAAAGTTTCCGGATTTACAGGGAATTGAACGAAGCCGGAATCGCCAGGGAACTGGCGCGGGCTATTTTGCCGGTCAATATTTACACCGAATGGTACTGGAAAAACGATTTACACAATATTTTGCACTTTCTGCATTTACGAATGGATACCCACGCGCAATACGAAATCCGCGTTTACGCCAGGGCGATGGCGACCTTCGTGAAAAAGATTGCCCCGATAGCCTACGAAGCATTCGAGGATTACGTGATTAACGGCATGCGTTTTTCCGGTCCCGAACAACACTTGTTTACGAAACGGATTCCGCCGCGGGTGGTTGAAGATATCCTGGAAGATATCGCCTACAGAATCGTGGCGACATTGCACCGCAACAAAACAAGAACCGGGGATGAACTCTACGAACTGTACCGGAAAAACGGCGGGAAAGACAGTCGGACTGATTTTGAATTAAAATGGGCCTCCGGTGAAGTGGAACCGGGAAATGTGCGGGAACTGCGGGAATTCAAGGAAAAGTTGTTGCAGTTTAAGGTCTGATAGTCTGATAAGGTGGGCCGGCAAAAGTATGCCGGTATTATAGGTAAGAGGTTGGTTCCATCACCGGGAACGGAGGCATGAGTAACCGCTATTCATAAATTTTAATGGTCTGTAAATAAGGGGTATGGAATATGATGAAAGACAACAATTCCATCAACGGCCACCGCCAGCGACTTCGGGAACGGTTTTTAAAATCCGGATTGGAGGGATTTCACGATTATGAAATCGTTGAACTGTTGCTCACGCTGGGTACGCCGCGGAAGGACTGCAAGCAGCCGGCCAAGGAAGCCCTGAATAAATTCGGATCCTTGCAAGCCGTATTGGAAGCCGATCCGAAAGAGCTGCAACAGGTGCGGGGAATCGGTCCGAACAACATCTTCGGTTTGAAGATTGCCCAGGCAGTCGCCCGGCGCTATTTGGCGGACAGGATTTTGGAGGCCGATTTCATTCAATCTTCCGGGGATGTAATCGAATACCTTTCTCATAATTTACGGGAACGCAAAGAGGAGGTGTTCATGGTAATTTATTTGAACGGCCGGAACCAGATACTGGGCATGGAAGAGCTCTTTAAGGGGACGCTTACTTCATCGGCCGTTTATCCCCGCGAAGTTGTAAAAAAGGCGATCGTTAACCAGGCCGCCGCGCTGGTGTTCGTGCATAATCATCCCAGTGGAAACTTGAATCCCAGTAAGGATGACATCAACATAACGAAGCGGCTCAAAGAGGCGGCTTCGACCATAGATGTTGCCGTTCACGACCACCTTATCATTGCCGGAGACGGGTATTATTCATTTGCCGATCACGGGTTGATATGAATACCGGCATTTTTTCTGCCAAGCGCTGATAAACCCCGATGCAAATTAGGAATGACCCCGCAATCGTGGGGAAACTATCGAAATAATAAGGATATTGATCAGTGTCAGGAAAGCAGGAAAACGTTAATCGAAAGAATTCATCGATGCTTGCGTCGGGGATAGTCGAAAAATATCAAATCCTTTATTTCAATAATTCATTCTGATTAATTCAAAATGAATTAATCACCCTCCCCCACATCCTGCGGGATTTTTCCCGATCGAATCAGGAGGTTTTATCAATTCCGGGGGAATGCTTCAGGCTGACTTTTAAATAATTAACTAACATTTCTCACTTCGACGTGAGGTGCCTATTCAAAAACTGTCTTACTATTGAAATTGACTTGATTTGTACTTTTTCCCGCAGTTGCGGGATACCAAAAGAAGCCCCGATTTAAATCGGGGCAAGGCGACAAGATATTATAAAATATAGTGTTAAACCATTTTTTTGAAAAAAACTAAAAACCATTGATCGATATTGTACAACCCTATTCTAAACAATACTATAGGAAGACTATTATACGTGAGAAATGTTAGTAATTAATCTTCCGCTACGGTTATTTTTCACTGTCGGGGAATCTGGGGTTCTTCGGGTTAAAACCAAAAAGATCATCGCTGTAATCGGCGCCCATTTTACAATGGTTCCATTTACCTGTTCACTGAAAAGTTAATTTTCGGAGGCAATCAATATAGAACAGTGTGCCGGGATAATTTTATTGATAATAATATACCCTCCGCGTTTGACTGATTTGATGAAAATTTTGTGACCTTCCACCGGTTCACCTTGCCTGGTAGTCAAAAGCCGGATTATCTTTATTGGTCAGTTCTCCGTACAATAACAAGCGGAATAAGTTAATATGACAAAATCATT
>JALUTR010000135.1 GCA_027021785.1 Fidelibacterota bacterium
ATTCCACGTCACCGTAGATGCGATCGCGGGTTATTCCTTCCTGCGAGTGAACGATCGCTTTGCGACTTTTCAGAACGCGGTTGAAAAATGTCGATTTCCCCACATTGGGACGACCGACAATTGCTATTATGGGGTTGGTTTTCATATCATATCAATTCTAAGGTAGCTGGTGAAATTTAAATCCAAATACTTTTTAAATATACTATTTCAATTTTTAATTGCGGATAAGACAACCGAACCCCGCCGACAACTACGAAGTACCGACGGGGTTCGGTTTATGAGCGGGCGATGAGAATCGAACTCACGTCACGAGCTTGGGAAGCTCGGGTAATAACCATTATACGACGCCCGCAATTCGCCCCAAATTTACATCTTTTTTATTAACAAAACACGTTTCACTATGCCCCCCGGTCCGATATCGACATTTCGGGGCAATGCCTGACCGGGAAATCACCGCCATACGATCCGAATCGTAATCGGCAATTGGAACAAATCCTGACAGTGGTACTTTACCGGATTCCAGTAACGCCCTTTTTATCCGTATTTATGGGAAATCACAGCCAAACATTTTGGATTTATACATTGTGGATAGAATGTGGATAACTATTTTCGAAAAGATTTTTCTCGTCGAGAAACCGCGTACTTTTACTTTTTATATTGCTTGTATTTTAATCCCTCAATAGATTCGTTTCGCCAACAAAGCGATTTATCGCGGATTCACTTGCCAACCTTCTTTTTATCTAAGTTTTTTTAAGCAACACATATACCAAAGGACACGACTATGGCAGAAGCAATTGAGTTGGATTTCTCCGTAACACCGCCAGGAACACAGAAGATTAATCCCTTATTTAAGGAAACCATTCCTGAGTTTCAAGATCAACAAGTCCGTACCCAATCCAAAGATGACGTTCCCGATAAATATCGCCTTGAGAATTATTATAAAGGCGACAGTCTGGGCGCGGATGTTTTAAAGAATAAATATTTGGCCCCCTGGGAAAAACATCCCTGGGACATCTGGAAGCGACAGGCAAAAGCCGTTGCCTCCGTAGAAAAAACCAAACAGTTACGCACCATCTGGGAAGCCAATTTTTTCTCCGTTTTGGAAGACTTCAGGTTCGTCCCCGGCGGACGCATCATGCACGGCGCGGGCCGGGATGATATTACCACGACCCTGAATAATTGTTACGTGGTCGCCATTAAGGAAGATTCGATCAAATCCATCTACGAAACTATTATTAACGAGGCCATGACCTATAAATACGGCGGGGGTTGCGGACACGATCTCTCGATTTTACGGCCTGCCGGCGAAGACATTAACGGAACCGGCGGTCAATCCTGTGGCCCCACGGGGTTCATGAATTTATTTAGTGAAAACACCAACACCATCGCCCAACACGGGCGCCGCGGCGCCAACATGCAAACCCTCCGGATCGACCATCCGGACATCGAAAAATTCATAGAGATCAAGACCGGCGATGAAGATATGGTCAAATACTCGAATATTTCAATTTTATTGACCCACGAATTCATGCATGCCGTGGAACAGGATGATGATTTCGACTTGAAATGGGGAAATAAAGTCTATAAGACGGTCCGCGCCCGGGACCTGTGGCAAAAAATCATCTCCCACGCCCACTCCAGCGCCGAACCGGGACTGCTCTTCTGGGATACGATGAAGGAATACCACAACGCCGAATATTGCAGCCCGCTGGTGTCTACCAACCCCTGCGCCGAACAACCCCTCCCGGATGGCGGTTGCTGCAATCTGGGTTCCATCAACCTGGAACGCTTCGTGGACGATAAAGGCAATTTCATGATCGATGAATTTAAAACCACGATCCAGGTCGCCACCCGCTTCCTGGATAATGTGATCGATTACAACATCGACCGCCACGCCCTCGAAGCGCAAAAAGAAAATGCCCGCAACGACCGACGGATCGGACTCGGTATCCTGGGCCTGGGCGATATGCTGGTGAAAATGGGAATCAGTTATGACAGCGATGACGCCCTGCAAACAATGGAACAAATCATGCAGATCTTCCGCGACACGACCTATGAAACCAGCATTGAACTGGCAAAAGAAAAGGGCGCCTTCCCAAACTTCGATTGGAACGGATACAGTAAAAGTAAATTCATTAAAAATCTGCCGAAACATCTCCGCGAAGCCATTAAGGAAAACGGTATCCGGAACGCCACCTGCACCACCGTTCCGCCCACCGGCAGCGGCGCTATCGTGGCGCGCGTTACCTCCGGTATCGAACCCATTTTTGCCACCTCTTACAAGCGACGCGTAAAAGTGAATGACGGTTACGGACGGCAATTCAAGGAATACACCGTGTACCACCCGATCATCGAACAACTTTTCGGCACGGATGAAAACCTGCCGGATTACGTAGTTACGGCGCACGATATCGACCCCTATTTCCGGGTGAAAATGCAGGGCGTAATTCAGAAATATATCGACAGCTCAATCTCATCAACCGTAAATCTGCATCGGGATATTTCGGTCGACACGGTGGCCGACATCTACATGACCGCCTACAAGGCCGGTTTAAAAGGGATTACCGTCTATCGGGAAGGTTCCCGGGAAGGAATCCTGGTTACCGACCGCGAGGAAAAGGAAGACTCCACTTCCACCACGACGACCGAAAGCGGCACAAACGCCGCCCCGGCCGCCGCCCCGACTAAACTGCCGCGGATTCGTCCCACAACCACCCACGGTATTACCAGGCGCATCCGCACCGGTGAGGGGACCCTGTACATTACAATTAACGAAGATGAGGACGGCTTATGCGAAGTCTTCACCGCCATCGGCAAAGCCGGCGGCAACGCGGCCGCTCAATCGGAAGCCATAAGCAGGTTAATCTCCCTGGCTTTACGGTCGGGCATCGACCCCCAGGCTATCGTGAAACAACTTAAGGGGATCAGCGGTCCCAATCCAACCTGGGAGGACGGTCGCCTGATACTATCGACGCCTGATGCAATCGGAAAAGCGCTTGACGATTACATCAACGAAAAAAAGCATGAAGGAGATAATTCATATCCGGCATCGACTCACTTCACGTTGGCCGACGAAGCTGATGTTCAAAGCAACAAAACGATTACCGATTACACCTATAAAAATATTACCACTTGCCCCGACTGCGGCAGCACCGTATTGCATCAGTCCGGTTGTGTAACCTGTCCAAGTTGTGGGTTTTCAAAATGTGAATAAGATTCCCCCGCCCAAGGACGCGGAATGTTTATCGGAATAAAAAAAGCCTTCCTGTTTACGGGAAGGCTTTTTTTGTAAAAACAAAAAATTCCGCTATACTTCCATAATTTCTTTTTCTTTCTCAACCTGGATTTCATTCAGCTTTTCAATATGTTCATCTGTTAATTCCTGGATATTACTCTCCGCTCGCCGGATCTCATCCTCGGAAATATGTTCTTCCTTTTGAGCCGCCTTCAAATGTTGATTCACATCCCGACGAACGTTTCGAACCGCGACCCTTCCGTCCTCAACAACCTGGTGAACATACCGAATCAGTTCTTTCCGGCGTTCCTCCGATAAGGGTGGCACGGGAACCAATACCATGGTACCGTTATTGTTGGGCATGAAACCCAATTTGCTCTCCATAATCGCTTTTTCAATAACGGGAATAAGAGTCTTTTCATACGGTTGAATCGTGATCAGGCGGGCTTCTGGCACCGATATTGTCGATACCTGATTCAAGGGCATATTGGTACCATAATAGCTTACGGTGATAGAATCGAAGATTTCCGGATTGGCACGACCGGTACGGATTTTGCCCAACTCCATCCGGGTATGATTAATGGCCTGGTCCATGCGATGTTTCGCATCGTTGTAAATCTTATCTATCATTATTCACTCCGTCACTAAGGTGCCAATATTACCACCCAAAACCACACGTTTCAAGTCTCCGGGATGATTAATATTGAATACGTAGATGGGGAGTGAGTTCTCTTTGCACAGGGTAATTGCCGTCAAGTCCATTACTCTCAGATTTTTGTTCAGAATATCCTGAAAAGTGATTTGATTATATTTGACGGCATCATTGTTTTTCATCGGGTCTTTGTCGTACACCCCATCCACTTTCGTTCCCTTAAGCACTATTTCAGCCCCCAATTCGGTGGCTCGTAAAGCGGCCGCCGTGTCGGTACTGAAATAAGGGTTGCCGGTTCCGCCGGCGACGATAACGATGCGGCCTTTTTCCAAATGTCGCAAAGCGCGACGACGGATAAACGGTTCGGCAATCTCGGAAACATGGATTGCCGTTAAGGTGCGGGTTTCACAACCGACTTTCTCCAGGGCGTCTTGCAAAGCGATGGCATTCATAATCGTTGCCAGCATACCCAGATAATCGCCCGTGACCCGGTCCATCCCCTTTTGGGCTGCCTGGACACCGCGAAATAAATTACCGGCCCCTATTATCAGTCCGATAGAAAGACCGAGGGAATAAACGGAATAAACTTCATTCGCTAAATATTCGGCCCGGATCGGATCTATACCAAAACCACGTTTACCAGCGAGTACTTCTCCACTCAGTTTCAGGAGAACACGCCGGTAAATGGGATTAGACATTAAAAATAATTCACATCAGGGTTATGCCGTCTCGCCCACAGCATAACGCACAAAGCGGTTGATCGTGATATTCTCTCCCAAGGTTGCGATTGCTTCGGTCACCAGATCGATAACCCGCCGGTCAGGGTCTTTGATAAAAGCCTGTTCCAGTAAACAATTTTCCTGGTAAAATTTGTTCATTCGTCCTTCGACGATTTTTTCAATAATGTTCTCCGGTTTCCCGGAAGTTTTCGCCTGCTCAAAATAAATATCTTTTTCCCGCGCAACGACATCCGCGTCCACATCTTCCCTTTTTATCGCTATCGGGTTGGTGGCGGCAATTTGCATGGCAATGTTGTGGGCCAATTCCTTGAACCCTTCGGTCTTGGCAACGAAATCGGTTTCACACCCGATATCCAGCAAAACTCCTAATTGTCCACCATGGTGAATATAAGAATATATTAATCCTTCCCGGGCAAGACGGGTACCTTTCTTCTCCGCTTTGGCGATCCCTGCCTTTCGTAAAAATTCCACGGCCTTTTCAATATCACCACTGGCTTCAACCAATGCCCTTTTGCAATCCATCATCCCGGCACCGGTTTTATCGCGTAGTTGTTTGACCAATTTGGCGTCAATTTTCATTGCTAAATTCTCACTCATCTTCGGTTTATTTCTCACTTTCCGTAGCCACGGTTTCCGGTTTTTCCCCGTCCTCTTCTTTTGCTTTTGTCGCAGCCGCGGAATCGGAGGTTTCGACGGCCTCTTCTTCCCGGGATTCCTTACCGATGATACTCTGCTCGGAGTCATCCGCTTTAACGGTCGTCTCTTCGCTCGCTATTTTTTCGACCGCTTCTTCTTCCTTACCGCGGGTACTGATAATGGCGTCCGTAATCGCGGAAATAATCAACTGGATCGTCCGAATGGAATCATCGTTAGCGGGAATGGGATAATCAATCGGCGTCGGATCGGTGTTGGAGTCGACAATGGCTACTATTGGTATCTCAAGCCGGTTGGCTTCTTTAATTGCCGTAGACTCATAATCGGCGTCGACCACCACCAACACATCAGGCAACCGGCGCATATCTTTAATTCCCCGATGTTGATCGGAAAGCTTAATTCGTTCCCGGCTTAGCTGTTGAATCTCCTTTTTGGTAAGATTCTCATAAATAATGGAACCTTCTTTTTCCAACAGTTGAAGACGTTTGATGCTCTTTTTAATCGTGGAAAAATTGGTCAGTGTGCCGCCCAACCAACGTTCAACCACATAGAACATGCCGCATCGGTCGGCTTCCTGCTGGACGATATCGCGAGCCTGTTTTTTAGTACCCACAAACAGGACTTCGCCGTTGCGCCTGACCACATCCTGAATAAAATTGATTGCCTTGTTCAGGCGCTGGATAGTTTCCTCCAAATTGATGATATGGATACCATTCTTTTCCATCAGAATGAAGGGCTTGTAACTCGGGTGCCATTTACGGGTCACATGACCAAAATGAGCGCCGGTACTTAGAAGATCTTGAAAATTTATTTGCATAGGATTATCGTTTTGAGAATTGGAAGCGTTTACGGGCACCGGGTTGACCGTATTTTTTACGTTCGACCCGTCTGGCATCACGCGTCAGAAAACCGGCGGATTTTAACGTGGGACGGAAATCCTCATCGACTTTGAGTAAGGCGCGGGCAATACCCAACCGAATGGCGCCGGCCTGACCGGTAAGACCACCACCTTTTACATTGACCTTAACATCGTAAGATTCCGCCCCCTCAACCAGTTCCAAGGGTTGCTTAACAATGGTTGCCAGAGTTGCCCTGCACAGGTACTCTTCGTAGGGTTTATTATTGATAAAAATGTTGCCTTTACCGGGATATAGATAGACACGAGCTATTGAACTCTTGCGTCTTCCGGTACCCTGATATGGAAGTTCACTCATTTATAATTCCAACGGTTTAGGATTTTGGGCCTGGTGAGGATGCTCCGGGCCGGTATAAACTCTTAAATGACGATAAATGCTACGCCCTAACCGGTTATGGGGCAACATACCTTTTATCGCGTATTCGATAATCCGTTCCGGATGCGTACTGCGCAATTTCTTTAAGGAAGTCTCTTTTCCTCCGCCCGGGTAACCGGTATGGCGAAAATACGTTTTATTCACCTCTTTATTTCCGCTGACCCGGATCTTTTCCGCGTTTACGATAACCACACAATCGCCCATATCCATGTGAGGCGTAAAATTGGGTTTATGTTTTCCGCGCAATATTTGTGCAATGGTACTTGCGAATCGGCCCAGGGTCTGCCCCTCGGCATCGGCTACCCACCAGTTACGTTGAATCTCTGATTGTTTTATTGACTTTGTCTTCATCTTTACCACTTCGAAAATAGCCGCGTAAGATACCAATTAACGTAAAATTGAGTCAATATCTAATCACAAAATAAACTCGGACCGAAATTGCCTGGTGAATACGGTCAAATAAATCTCCGCGATGAGGTGCCAAAACACCCCCGGCACGCGGGAATTAACCGCTTTCGGCAACGATCCCTTTCGTAATCGTGTACCGTGGTTTTCCTATCAACGTCTCCCCGAGAAAAGGGGTGTTTCGAGACCGCGAAAAGATGTCGTTTTCTCCGAATACCCATTCCTCATCCGCGGCCAGCGCCACCAACTCGGCCTCGCAATTTTCGGCAAACAAATCAACCTCAAACCCCATTATTTTCCTCGGTTGCAGCGTCAGCAGCGTAAGAATTGTTTCCAGCGAAAGGCCCGATTGCCGTCCCAAAATTTTATTAACCGCCCCGAAACAACTTTCCAATCCGATCAACCCGAAGGGGGCGAGATCAAAAGTCGCTTCCTTTTCTTCGATGGTATGAGGGGCATGATCCGTGGCGATGCAATCGATGGTCCCGTCCTTAAGTCCTTCAATCAGGGCAACCCTGTCCTTTTCGCTCCGTATCGGCGGAGCGACTTTCAGATTGGTATTGAAAGTCATCAGGGCTTCATCAATGAAATACAAGTGATGCGGGGTAACCTCGGCCGTTAAAGCCAACTGGGTATTGTTTTTAAACCGCCGGATATGATCAACCGCCCTGGCGGTGCTCACATGGGGGACATGGATTCTCGCATTGGTCATTTGCGCCAATTCCAGGTCCCGGAGGACCATGACCGATTCAGCCACATCGGGGTTCCCGGGCAACCCCAGGCGGGTGGACACAATTCCCTCGTTCATGACCCCTTCGTTCCGGATCAAGGGGTCTTCGGCGTGGTTAATAACCGGCATACCGATCATTCGCGAATACTCGAGCGCCAAACGCATTACCTGTCCGTTGGCCACCGGGAATCCGTCATCGCTGAAAGCGACGGCCCCTTCGGATTTCATCGCCCCCATTTCACTGATCTCATTTCCGCGTTGACCTTTTGTCATGGCGCCGATCGGATGGATATGCACCGGTAACTCCGCGGCTTTCTCCACCACAAAACGAATCGCCTCCGGGGAGTCCATTGGAGGATCGGTATTGGGCATCACACATACCCGCGTGAATCCGCCGGCCAAAGCGGCGTTGGTCCCGGTCTTTAACGTTTCCTTATCCTCCCGCCCCGGTTCGCGAAAATGGACATGCAAATCACAGAATCCATGAGTAACGATTAATCCCGTGCAATCGATTATTTCCGCCCCTTCCGGCCCGGTGATTTTTCCAACCGCTTTTATTTTCCCTTCCTGAATAAAAACGTCACCGGTTTCCAATGTCCGGCGGAAAGGATCAAAAATGGTCCCTCCCTTTAATACTATTTGTTTAGCCTGTGTTCTTATCTTCATTGTACGTTCCACGCATCCTTATTTTTAAATCTTACCCCCTAACAGGAGAAATAAAACGGCCATCCGTGAGGCCACACCATTTAAAACCTGGTCAAGAATAATCGCCTGATCCCCATCCGCAACCGTGCTGTCTATCTCCACCCCCCGGTTCATGGGCCCCGGATGCATGATGACTACCTCTTTGCCGATCCGCTCCAGGCGTTCCACGGTGATTCCGAACAGACTGCGATATTCACGCACGGAAGGGAAAAGGCCGACTCCCATCCGTTCCCGCTGGATCCGCAAAACGTTGACCGCGTCGGCCCAATCAAGCACGGCGTCCAGATCGTAACTGACCGTCACACCCAATCTTTCGATCTCCGGGGGAATCAGGGTTGCCGGTCCGCAAACGGTTATCTCGGCTCCCAGGGACGTCAGCCCGAAAATGTTGCTTCGCGCCACGCGACTATGGGCAATATCGCCGATAATGCCGACTTTCAACCCGGCCACTTTGCCAAACCGTTCCTGCAAACTCATCATGTCCAATATGGCCTGCGTCGGATGTTCGTGGGTTCCATCCCCGGCATTAATGACAACGGCGTCAACATATTTCGTCAGTTGCAACGGTGAGCCGGGTGTCGGATGACGCATCACGATGGCATCGATTTTCATGGCCTCAATATTCTGCGCCGTGTCCTTAAAACTTTCCCCTTTTTTCAGACTGCTGGAGGAAGCGGAAAAATTCACGGTGTCGGCGCTGAGTCGCTTTTGCGCCAGTTCAAAGCTTATTCGCGTGCGGGTGGAATTTTCAAAAAAAAGATTTACCACCGTTTTCCCCTGCAACGAGGGGACTTTCTTAATCGGCCGTTCCAAAACCGCGCGGAATTCGAAGGCCGTGTCAATTATGGTTTGGATATCCTCGGCCGGGTAATCCTCGAGTCCCAATAAATGTTTTTGCTGTAACATTATTCTCCTTCCTCATACGCAATGAGTTGTACACCATCCCTCCCGTCCACTTCTTTCAATAAGACTTTCACATGTTCGCCTTCATGGGTGGGGATGTTCTTTCCGATAAAATCGGCCCGGATGGGCATTTCCCGGTGACCGCGGTCGACCAACACCGCCAACTGGATTTTGTCCGGCCGCCCGTAAGTCAGCAATACCTCAATCGCCGCCCGTACCGTTCTGCCCGTGAACAACACGTCATCAATCAGAATTACGGTCTTATTGTCAAGCGTCCCCGGAAGATCGGTACCCTTGACTTGCGGCACCACCAGATGTTCCCTGAAATCATCGCGATGAAAAGTAATATCAACCGATCCTAAGGGTACCTCCATTCCGGTGTATTGTTGAATCAGGGCTTGTATCCGTTTTGCCAGCGGTTCACCCCGCGTCTGGATACCCACTAAAATCAGGTTATCGGGACCATCGTTTTTTTCAAGGATCTCGTGCGCCAGACGCGTTACGGTCCGGCTTACGGCAAGCGAATCCAGTAGTTGTTTAACTTTTGAAGGTGCCATTCAAAGCCTCATGGGGTTTCTTGGAAAGTTTGCAATTTTTTCATCAGCCACGGATTTTCATAGATAAACACCGATTCCGGAGCCCTACGGGCATAGCCCGTGGTACCACCAGGAAAATGGTCCTTTGGAAAGCGGCTAATTTCATGTCCTGACAATCCATGCAAGTTTATTTATTTCAATGTTCCCCGTCTTTACCCGGCGGAGTGACACGTAGACGGGTCTTAGTGGTGAATAACATGGAATGAATGAGGAGAGAGGATTGGGATGTCTGAAAGGGGAAACGGTTAACCGGGTATTGTTTACCATTTACGTCAGACTCAAAGGGTAAATACGGGGATTACATTTATGAAACAACAATGTCGGTCTGCTTATGGGCACTTAAATCAACCGCTCTTCGAATTTCTGTTTATATAACATGAGTTATTTTTCGTTATACCCTCTATGAAAAAAATCCCCGGGCAGAATGATCCTTTGCGGGGGTTTTTCTGCCCTTTCCTTCTCACTGGAATGGATTAAAGGGTCTGTTCAGTACTGAAATTAAAACACAATAGAACAACAGGTAATAAAAAAGTCTTCATTCATAAATTAACGACACTATTTTTTTTGCACTTCCGAAATTCCGCGACAATATTTTCCGTGGCTTCCTGTAGATTTTGCTGATGATCAATTTCTATTTTCAGGTCCACCGGTTCTTTCCTGAACCAGGCCAACTGTTTTTTCGCATATTGACGGGTTCGGAGATTGATCTCCGATACCATTTCCTCGTAAGTCAGTTCACCCCTTAAGTGGGCAAGTATCTGTTTGTAACCGATGGAGTCCAGGGGATGGTAGGTTTTACTTTCCGATATTGCTTTCAGTTTTTCCACTTCACCGACCCACCCGGCGGCCAGCATGGTGTCCGTCCGTCGCCGGATTCTTTCTTCCAATTGTTCCCAGTCCATCGTTACCAACACCGTAAACAGGGAATACGCATTCCGGTTCTTCCGCTTTTGCGACCGAAAATGTTCCGTCGGCGGTTTTCCGGTCGCCTCATAAATTTCCAGCGCGCGGATTAAACGTTTTTTATTATTGGGATGAACGATGAGGGCATATTCGGGATCAACCGCCGCCAATCTTTCCAGCAGGACTGAGGGTCCGTATTGATCGTATTCCTTTTCGAGGCGCCGGCGAATGACAAGGTCGCTCACGCTGCCCGGGAAAATACCCTTCGCAACCGCCCGGTAATACAATCCGGCGCCGCCGCATAATACCGGTTGATGCCCGCGCTGATAAATATCCTCCACCACTCCGGCCACCAGATTGGCATATTCACCGGCGGAAACCACCTTGTTGGGCATTCTGATGCCGATTAAATGATGCGGGACCTGAGCCTGTTCATCACGGCTGGGTTGCGCGGTACCGATTTCCATTCCGGCATAAATCTGCCTTGAATCCAAACCGATGACTTCCCCATCGACCCTTTTGGCGACCTCGATTGCAAGCTTCGTTTTACCGACGGCCGTGGGGCCAACAATCGCTAAAATCGGGGTTGGATATCTCCGAAATAAAATATGTGATCCCGTTTTACCGGGAAACATGTTCGCTTCCACACAATTACCTATTAATTCAAATTTACGTTCTCAAAGTCGTTCGAACCGCTTATCGATCTCATCCAATGTCAACTGCACAATAATCGGTCGACCATGGGGACAATAATACGGATGTTTGGTGCCGAAAAGACGATTCACCAATTCCTGCATTTCCTCCCGGGTGAGTTGATCGCCGGCCTTTACCGCCGCGTGACAGGCAAAAGATGCGGCCAGGTTTTCCTGAAAGGAACTGTACTTTTTCTGATTACTCAAATAATGATCGATAATGTTCCGGATGATTTTCTGCTCGTTTCCCCATCCCATCTCCGACGGGACGGCCTCGACCAGTACTTTGTTCTGCCCCGCTTCCCTCATCCGAAATCCTATTTTTTCCAAATAGGGCAATATATCCAGTAAAACCGAATACTCATCCGGTGAAAAAGTTAATGTTTCCGGGAATAATAATGTCTGAGAAGCCATGGGCGAGGTATCAAAAGCCGCCAGGGCCTCTTCAAACAAAATCCGCTCATGGGCTACATGTTGATCAATAATGACCAGGCCGCTACTTATCTGGGACACAATGTATTTGTTATGAACCTGCCAAATGTTTTCCACATCGATTCCCTGGTCACCGGCTTTCCTTGCCGCCAGGGTCGATACGTACGTTTTCGCCCGTTCAAGACCGGAAACAGCGGTCGATACGGGGGGTTCCGGATGCGGCCGGCCTCCGGTTGGGAACGAACCTGGTCCCGGACGCCCCTGTCCGCCCCCGCCGATTGGAAACGGGGTGGTCGTAGTGTAGGTGCGGGCGCTTATGGAAAGTTGATCACCCGGGGGCTCGCCGGAAATGTTTTTTCCAAAATCCGGAATGGTTTCCATGATATTCTGTAGAGCCGATTCGACCCCCGATTTCAGCACGTGGTAAATCCGCCACTCATCCTTAAACCGCACTTCAATTTTCATGGGATGGACGTTCACATCCACTTGGTCCAAAGGGAGTACCATATTGAGCGTGAAAAACGGGTATTCTCCCCTTTTTGTAAGCGACTGAAAACCCGAATACACCGCGGAATTCAACAAACGGTTTTTAATAAAACGGCGGTTCAAAAAGATATACTGTTCACCCGGCCGGGAACGAACCAAATTTAAATTCCCTATGAATCCGGTTATGACATAATCGCCTTTGGCGATATTGACCGGCAAAATATTTGCCCGGTAGGTTGGATCAAACAAAGCCGCAATCCGGTCTTCCAGCTTTTCCGGCAATACATTCAGGATATTTTTCCCATCGGCCACCAGGAGAAAATGAAATTCCGGATACGCCAGGGCAAACCGGCGGGTCATCCGGACGATATGCCGAAGTTCCACCTGTGGGGATTTCAGAAATTTCCGTCGCGCCGGTGTATTATAAAAAAGATTCGTTACCGTTATTTGTGTCCCCTGCTCAGCCGCCGCGGGAATGATTTCGGAGGCTTTTCCTTTTCGCATAATCATTTCGGCGCCTCCGGCC
>JALUTR010000136.1 GCA_027021785.1 Fidelibacterota bacterium
GGACCAGGCCCATCAAGGACTGGTCCGCTATCTATGCTCAACTCGTTCTCCTCTTCGAGGACAGGGTTCAATGAAAAATAGGATTTACACAGTTCGTGAGACGGTCCCGAACTTCGACCTCACTTTGTTGTAAATCATTATTGCCTCCTTTTGTCCATGCTATTGTCAGAATTATCTATTTGCATGTAATTATAAATATGATTATTCCCCAATGATAAACACGCTATAGCTGGTTTTTTTCTTTCTGTCATCCTGAATCCTGAGTAAGGTTCATATTGCTTCGATTGTAATCAGACTCTATTAATAAGAAATTGATAAGAAAGTTCAGGAATTATCCAGCAACATTTTATCCCGGTTATTTATAGCATCTTTTCATAAAAAATGCATTGTATTGCAATACAAGTTTCCGGGAAATAGAGGGGATGGTATGAGCTCCGTGAGTATATCCTTTATCTCTCTTTTTTCAACACCGGTAACAATTTTGAGAAGGCATCTCTGTTCTTCAGGGATTCTTACTGTAGTTGTGGGCATTCTCTCACCCCCCTGAAACTGCTCTACATGTTTCAGTATGGAATTTTATCAAGTTCAGCGGCAATTGAGATTAAGGGAAGCATGAAGCCTGCCCAGGCACAGACAAAATATCCCCTCCCTTGTCAGGAGGGGATAACTTAAATTTTTATATCAGTTCCCCTATGGCAGTGGCGCTGCCAGCAAGCGGAAGCTGTAACCTTCATAGTAGTTCGTTTCAGCTCCGAACGAGCGCACGTATACCACAGTTGTGGAATCGGGGCTGATCTGTGCGGAATAGTGTAAGTCCGATGCCAGTTGTGTCGGAGAGCCTCCGCCGATCGGCACGGTGTAGAGGTTGTTCGAGTCATAACCATCATCTCTAAAGATCACATATGCAGAGTTGGGAGCGATTTCTACAGAGTAGGAAGATACGTCTGATGCCAGCATTACCGGTGTACCGCCGCTGACCTGCACTGTGTATAAGTTTCCTGAATATCCATAGCCATCGTTGTCTGTAAAGATCACGTATGCAGAATCAGGGCTGATCTGTACGGTGGATGAAGATACGTCTGATGCCAGCATTACCGGTGTACCGCCGCTGACCTGCACTGTGTATAAGTTTCCTGAATATCCATAGTCATCGCTGTCTGTAAAGATCACGCGTGTGGAATCAGGACTGATTTGTACGGAGTAGGAGTATACGTTCGATGCCAGCAGAATCGGAGAACCGCCGCCGATTGGCACCGAGTAGAGGTCGCTGGAATAGTCTGTATAGACCACAAGAGAGGAATCAGGGCTGATCTGTACGGAGTCGGAGTAGTATGCGCCCGATGCCAGCAGAGTCGGAGTGCCGCCGCCGATTGGCACCGAGTAGAGGTCGCTGGAATAGTCGGAATAGTCTGTATAGACCACAAGAGAGGAATCGGGGCTGATCTCTACGGAGGAGGAGTTGCTGAAGTATACGTTCGATGCCAGCAGAGTCGGTGTACCGCCGCCGATTGGTATGGAGTAGAGATCGCTGGAAGAATCCGTATAGACCACACGAGAGGAATCGGGACTGATCTCTACGGAGTAGGAGTAGTCGCTGAAGTATACGTTCGATGCCAGCAGAGTCGGTGTACCGCCGCCGATCGGCACCGAGTAGAGGTTGTCCGAAGAATCTCTATAGACCACACGTGTGGAATCGGGACTGATCAGTACGGAGTAGTAGTCGTTGTATACGTTCGATGTTAGCAATATCGGAGCGCCGCCGCCGATCGGCACGGAGTAGAGGTCGTCCGAAGAATAAACTTTATAAACCACGCGTGAGGAATCAGGGCTGATCAGTACGGAGTAGTAGCCGGATTCACGGCTGATTTCCGATAGCAGGATGCCGCGGCCAAGCTGCAGATCGGCATTGGTTAAGTCGTAATCGTCAATACCGGCAAAAAGGCGGTAGCCGTATAGTGTAGCGCCGGTTTCGTAACCGCTGCCGGTTGGCGCATCGAAAACTATGTTGTATGCGCCCGAGGGTATGTTTGTAAGGGTATAAGCGCCAGTTGCATCAGTTGTAGTCGAAAAGCCGGTACCCGCAAGACTGACGGTGATACCCGAATGGTCGCTCTGCCCGGATAACGTTATAGTGCCTTGCAGGCTGGCATAACCGCTGCCATCTGATCCGTTACATACATAATCTGTATCATCAACCTCTCCAGGGATGTCGAGCACTCCGTTGCCGTTGTCGTCGACTCCGGCTTCGATTTTTATGCCTCCGTTTGCACAGTTGGAGCCAACCGGTTCATTGGTTAATGATATGGCGATGCTTGTGCCGTCCGTGCCATTGGTTCCGTTTGTGCCGTTGCAGACAATCTGTGTTTCGTCCACCTCGCCGGTATCCAGTATACCGTTGCTGTTTTCGTCTATCCCGGTTTCAACCGTAATGCCTCCGTTAGGGCACACGTTGCCGGTGTATGGCGAAGCACTTACTGCAACAGACGGATCCCCGGTATTTGTGTTGCCACTACTACTGCCGGTATCCGTTTTTGCGCCACCGCAGGCAGTAAGCGTGAAGGCAAGTGCGAAAATGGCCAGTATCTGGACAGGTTTGAAAAGAAAAGCCGTTAATTTACTTTTCTTAGGGGTAAACTTATTGTTTCCCCTGTTTTGTCCTCTATCAAAAACCCTGTTTTTCGTTTTGATATCTCCCATTTCTTCGTTTACCATGATCTTCTCTCCTTTTTGTTTTAGGGATTGGTCCATCAGTTCGGACCAGCCTTCAAGAGTTTGACGAAGTAATGAATAACGTTTTCGTCATTGCGGTGGTTAAACCTGAACTCCATCTCTCTGATAAAGAGAGGGAAGTTCTTTTTGAA
>JALUTR010000137.1 GCA_027021785.1 Fidelibacterota bacterium
TGCCGGGGCCCACAATTCCTTCAACACCCCATACGTATGTTTGTTGATCCTGCAGGGAATATTCCCGGGGGAGACGAAGACTCGATTTTTTTGTTTTTGTTTTCCAGACCGGATCGCCATTTTCTAAATAAAGAGTAAAGTTGTAGTGTAAAACATTTGGCAAAGGTTCCCAGACGAACTCAGGAATCGGATCGGTCACCATCGCTTCTTTCGCCGGTCGTAACAGTTTTAATTCTTTGTTCAGGAAACCACGTTCTCCGAATTCAGGAGGGGGAAGTTCTCCGGGAAGCGACTCCCGGGGCATAAAACGCGAAATAAGAAATAAGGCCATACCGAGGGAAACAATAACTACCCCGTATTTCCGAAAACGAACGGAATTCATTCTTTTAATTCTGCTTACTATATCAGACAGACGTCCATACCACGCCCGCACATACAATGTTTTGTTTACCTTTTTTATTATATCTGCCTCCCGTTTGCACAAGGCACATACTCTCAGATGTGATTCAATGTCGGATTGTTTCTCAACACGAAGGATCTCCTTCCCGTCCACATAATCAACCAGTTCCTCCGGGGAAACATGGGAGAAAACATAGTCTTGCGAATGTTTTTTCAGAGTCTTTTGAATAAATTCCAGTTCCTGTTCAGCCGCTCGACAGCGCGGACAGGATTGCAGGTGGGACTCCACAATACGACCCTTCCTACCTGACAGGCTCCCACGTACATAATCAGGCAAAAGTTCCTCTATTCGGTCACATTTCACGAGGGGAAATCTCCATTTTCATCACCGGAACGTACAACACCGTTCATATAGTAATGTGTCTGATTCCATTACAAAAGTTCCTTTTTTTTCAAAAGGCGGTTATTTATTTGTCTGGCCTTTTCCTTGCAACGGAACATTCGTGATTTGACAGTCCCTTCATTAATCTTCAGTTTTTCACCTATTTCACGATAGCTGTATCCATCGAGAAAAAACAGCCTGAAAATCTGTCTGCATTCCCGGTGAAGCATTTGGATGGCCAATTTCTGAATTTTCTCCTGCGCGGATTCGTCATCCCTATCTTTCAGAAGACCGACAAGATCGGGACCGAAACTGAATTCAGGAGTGGAATACTTCTTCCTGACATAGGCAAGACATGTGTATTTACTGACCTTGTAAACATAGTATTTCACCGGGCACCGATACTCAAATTTGCCTTCTCTGAAGTTCGTGAAGAGTCTTTGATGGATGTCCTGCTTAATGTCTTCCCACTGATGCCGAAGACCCCAGTTTCCGTTTTCCACAACAGTCGAAATCATATTCTGGATTTGCCGGTACGCCCCGGAATCTCCACGAAGATAGAGCGCGATAAGTGCCTTGTCTTTTTCTTTGGACTTTTGTTTCAGAATTCTCTCCGCAATATCAAAACCGGATTACCCGATAATCCTGCGCCCTGCGGAATCCGGCAACGGGTTGAAGATCAATAACAACAAAAGGAAGAACCGGACTGTTTCTCAACTTTCCCCTATGAGTATGAAAGGCGCCCAGTACAAGGGAGACCTGAATTTTCCCGAATTGATCATATTCAATTTGGCTTCTCTCAGCGCCTCCGCTTTAGTCATTTTCTCCACGATCAGGTTCCGGTAGAATTTCGTCATCAGTTCAGTTGTGGACTCATCTTTTACGTTCCACAGGCTCACCACTACGGTGGGCGTACCGGCATAAATAAACGCGCGGGACAAGCCCACGATTCCTTCACCGCGAATGAGCTTTCCCATCGCTGTGCGGCAGGCCGACAGCACAACCATATCCGCGTTTAGTTCCAGGTTGAATACTTCCCACGCCTGCAGAAAACCGTCTTCAGCCGGATCATCGTCCAGAGTCAACACAAGGCCTGAAAATTGGGGTTTGGTTTGATTCAGAAGACCGTGAGTTGCCAGATGTATTCTCCGATAATCGCGCAATTCTTCTCCCATTTTAATATGTTCTTCGTTAGCATCATCCCGGAAATACAGGTCTACTTTATCTGAAGGGAACAACCTGCCTATTTTTTTTATTTCGTCTCCCGTATGGGGCAATCTTTTAACCCGGAAATGGTACAGTGCGGTATCGGAATAGGAACCGGTCAATACTCTACCGTCGTCGGTAATGAAAATGTCCGTCTGTTCCGCGCGGGTATACAAAGGATCCCCGAACGCCAGCAATTCCTTTGTCCAGCGCGACGTATCCGGCGCGGGTAAATGTGTCATGACGGTTGCAGATGGTACATACCGGATGGAATAATCCTGCACAAGATATCTGTGGTCCGCCCCGGTTTTTCCCGGAGGTGTCGTGACCAGCATCTCGAACGGCAAATAGTTCAGAATACCATCAGGGATAATGAGAATATTCGGGAAAACCTTCAGAAAATGTTCCACCGGTTGTAGCAGATCTGTATACAGGTCGTAACTGACCTGCCCGAAAAACACCATTAAATTCCGCTCCTGAACCGCCCGACGCAACAGGTTGATCTTTTCCCGCAAAACTTCTTCCCCGGGCAGGGTAAACATCCGCATATCGTTTTCGGTAACGGCCCAAAGAAAAGCAATTGTATCGCTCACCACATACTCCAAAAGAACGGTGTTTTTTCCTTTAAGTTGTCGCTGAACACCCTCCAGTGTAAGCGGGTCCGGATATTTCAATTGGGCATAGCTGGGATTTCGTTGTTTCATCAACCGTTTCAGGTCTTCCCATTGGTTATCAATTTTCTTTAATTGTTTCTTCAGGTTCCCGATCCGGTCCGGATTAACCGATCCCCGGAAATTTGACGATTCCTTTTGCAATTCCACGCGGACGGAGTCGTATTTCCGTTTCAAAAGTTTCTCCTGCTCCTTTAGCTCA
>JALUTR010000138.1 GCA_027021785.1 Fidelibacterota bacterium
AATGGGTAAACTTCGTGGGTGAGGTAGTTGCCACGGGTACTACCTCCATTACGGTAAAAGTGGATGCCCATGTGGAAGGACGTGATGAATCGTCGATGCGGCTGGCCTGTTCGGCCACCATCACCATGGTTGCGGTAATTAAAGATAAAAAGGGAAATTTTATTAAATTCGCGCATGGTAAACAGGTGGATTAAGAAACAACTAATTTTCGCGGTCGTAATTATCGGGCACCTCCAGTTCTGGGGGTGTTCTTATTTTAAAATCATGGATTATCCCACCCCCATTTTATTGGAAGCCGAAGATCATATTACCATGCGTTACGTTTATGATGTAGTCACAGTCCTTGCCGCGGTGAAAGTAATCGAAGGTAATCCGACTGCATATCGATTCAGCATATATCGCCGGGATGCCCTGGCCTCACCGATATTCGAAAAAATATTTTTTCCCGAGGATAGCATTAAACTGATTCTTCCCACTGATTCATTCAGTCGTGATTACATTGGTAACCTGGCCGTATTAACACCCCTGGGTGGTGATTTTCAACGCGTGGAAACCCCCTTTTCTGTAGAGGGATCGGGAATTGTACGATTGCCGGTTATCGAAGTTCGGAAGAGGCCCTATGTTCTCACCGGTAGGGTTCTGCGAAAAAGCGACTTGCTGCCGATTGAAGATGCAACCGTAATCATTGCCGACAGCCTCGACACAATCCGGACAAGCCAAACGGATAGTCTGGGCTTTTTTCGGTTTGAACTATTCACAGATGTGGGCGAAAGGAACGATTTAAAACTGACCGTATCAACCGACGGATATTTTTCGGACTGGAAATCCGCTATCGGTTTTAACGGACAGAAAAAAATGGATCTGGGTATTTACCTGGGGCCGAGCAAAGAATTATTATCGGCGGGAGCATTGTATCGCGTTACGCGGGATTTGACACCCTTTCGCACGGGACCGGAAAACGGGGCCCCGATCCAGTTCCTTTTATCAAAGGGTGATCTGTTTGTCGTGTCAAAAGTCGCCGGTGATCGATTATACGGGTTTGTGGAAATCAGTGGTGAGGCATCCGATTCAACGCAACGGGTTGAGGGGTGGGTGTTAAGGCAATACCTGGAGATTCTGCCGTGAAACCGGTTATACTCGCATTTTTATTTGGCGCGATCGGGTTTTCGCAAACAGCGCTGAATATCGAAAGTTTTCCGACCGGGGCCGTTGTTAAAATTGATGGACGTGAAATCGGGGTTACACCTGTTGATTCATATCAGATTCCGGTTGGTGTTCACAAATTTGAAATAGTTAAAAAGGGATATGCCCCCGTCAAAAAAGAAATAGATGTTCAGGATGCACTGTCCCTGCAGATTCAATTCAGGTTAAATAAACTGTATGATGTCGTTTTCATAACCAGGGAAAAGGGGCTGGAATTTTCTCTGGATGAGAAACATTTCTGGCGCGAACCCAAAGTTCGATTTCAAATTGAAGAAGGCAAACATCTATTGCAGGTATTCCAGGCCGATTCACTTATAGATGAACAAAATTTGTCCATCGATCATTCGACCGACATACTTTACAAATTGGAAGTAATGCCTGAGGAACCACAGGAACCTCAGAAATCTGAATAATCAGGGCTAAATACCTGTTTTCCTTGAAGAACTTTTTTATCTACGGTAAATTAACTTATCAAAATAAACTGTTTCCAATTCAAGCTATTCGGACTGTTCGGAACGCAATTTGATCTCACCTAATAAAATGATTACCGGAGGAAAAAACGATGTCAACAAAGATCTTTAAGCCAGATAAACAGTTCGCTGAAAATGCATGGATACCCAACCTGGATGTTTATTATGAGCTCTATAATAAATCAGTCAACGAACCGGAAGTGTTTTGGGCGGAAGTGGCGGAACGCATCACTTGGGAGAAAAAATGGGAAAGGGTTCTTTCCTATGATTTCGTCAAGGCGGATATTAAGTTTTTTGAAGGTGGGAAACTCAATGTCAGTTATAATTGTCTGGACCGGCATGTTGAGGCCGGGTTTGGAGACCGGACCGCCATTATCTGGGAAGGAAACGACCCTCAGGAATCCCGTCATTTTACATATCGGGAATTGTTGACCGAAGTACAAAAATGTGCGAACATCCTGAAATCCCTGGGTGTGAAGAAGGGTGATCGGGTTTGTCTTTACATGCAAATGATTCCCCAGTTGCCGGTTGCCATGTTGGCTTGCGCCCGTATCGGCGCCGTCCATTCCGTCGTATTCGGAGCATTCAGCGCCGAATCCCTGAGGGATCGGATCAACGATTCCCAATGCAAAGTGTTAATCACCCAGGATACTGGTGTTCGTGGTACCAAACAGAATATTCCCATGAAAGTCAATGCGGATAAGGCCGTTGCCGAAACGCCGTCGATTGAACACGTGTTGGTTGTTCAACGGACAGGCGAACCGGTACAAATGGAAGAGGGAAGAGATCTATGGTGGCATGCGGAAATGGAAAAAGCCGACGATGAATGTGAACCTGAAACGATGGACGCGGAAGACTCCCTGTTTATTCTGTACACTTCCGGATCGACCGGAAAACCCAAAGGTGTGTTGCACACCACGGGAGGGTATCTGGTTTACACTTCCTATTCGCACGAGATAATTTTCGATTACCACGAAGGGGATGTTTATTGGTGCACCGCCGATATCGGTTGGATTACGGGACATTCATACATTGTTTACGGGCCCCTGGCCAACCGGGCCGTGTCGGTAATGTTCGAGGGGGTACCTAACTATCCTGACCACGGACGGTTCTGGGAAATCGTGGACAAGCACAAAATCAATATATTTTACACGGCGCCCACGGCCCTGCGGGCCTTGATGAAAGAAGGGAATGATTGGGTAACCCGTCACGACCTTTCCAGCCTGCGTTTATTGGGTACGGTCGGGGAACCGATTAAGGAGCCGGAATGGCTTTGGTATTATCATGTGATCGGCAAAGGAAAATGTCCGATTGTGGATACGTGGTGGCAGACAGAAACGGGGGGGATACTGATTACGCCCTTGCCCGGCGCGACGCCGTTGAAACCGGGATCGGCCACGCTTCCGTTCTTCGGGGTACAACCGGTTTTGCTTACCGATGACGGAAAAGAGATCGAAGGAAACAACGTTTCGGGATTGCTGGCAATTAAAAGCGCCTGGCCGGGAATGATGCGTACCCTGTATGGTGACCATGAACGGTTCCGGCAGACGTATTTCGGATTATTCCCGGGGTATTACCTGACGGGCGATGGAGCGCGACGCGATGAAGACGGTTATTACTGGATTACCGGGAGGGTGGATGATGTATTGAACGTTTCCGGGCACCGGATCGGTACGGCCGAAGTGGAAGGAGCCATCGGAAAGGCCGAAGGCGTGGCCGAAGCGGCCGTCGTCGGATTCCCGCATGATATCAAAGGCCAGGGGATTTATGCGTATGTCACACTAATGAGCGGCGTGGAACCAAGTGAGAAAATTAAAAAAGCAATCATGGACAGGGTCACAAAGGAGATCGGTCCCCACGCCAAGCCGGATAAAATTCAATTCACGCAGGCCTTGCCGAAAACCCGATCGGGGAAAATCATGCGCCGGATATTAAGGAAAATATCCGAAGGGGATATCGAACATTTGGGTGATACTTCCACCCTGGCGGATCCCTCTGTGGTTGACGCGCTTGTTTCAGGTCGCCAATGATTGCATAAACTATCCGAAAAGCAGGAAAAGGGGGGCCGGGCACGTGTCCCCCTTTTCTTTTTTCGGTTACCCGTCCAACCATAGATGAAAAGCGGCGAAGGGATTAAAAATACATGCCGGAAGCATGGAATAAATCATTGAGAAAATTATAAAAGTTGATTAACTTACGTTTTCACTCAACTGAAATAACCATCAACTTTTGAGGTAGATTAATGGCTCATATAAAGGCAATTTCAAATTCGACAGAATCCTGGATATCACTTCCCGCGGCTCTTTTCGCAATCGGGTTATTTGATGATTATTCGTTAACCGATGTTGGTGAGGAGGTAGACCGGAAATTAAACGGCCAAATTCGCCATGCGATTGATTTGGATGATTTGAAAGGAAAAGCTGGTGAAACAGCCCTTTTTTACTACAACGATAAACGAGTATTGGTCGTTGGATTGGGAGAGAAAGATAAATTTGATTCCGAAGCCCTCAGGCGAGCGGGAGGGACAGTCGCAAAAACTGCGATTTCCAAAAAGATCGGCACGGTTTCAATGGAAGTATTTGGTGGTAATAACAATGCTGTTCATAGCCAGGCATTGGTTGAGGGTGTTATCTTAGGCAGTTACCAATTTCTTGATTACAAGACGCGGAACGAAGATATCTTCACATTGGAAGAGGCGGTGATATTGAACGGTTCGGAAGATGGTATCAGGAAAGGTCATATTATTGCCGATGTTGTGTGCCGAATTCGTGATTTGGAAAACCATCCCGGGAATGTCACCACTCCCACAAAACTGGCTGAAGAGGCCAAACAAATCGCCGAAGCGGGGGGGATGAAACTGACGGTCTATGATCGTGAGGAGTTCACCGCCATGGGCATGGGCGGTCTGGCCGGAGTTGCGTCGGGAACCGAAGAGCCACCCAAATTCATCGTATTGGAATATTGGGGGGATGACCAGGACCGGAAACCCGTAGCCTTGGTTGGGAAAGGATTGACTTTCGATAGCGGGGGACTTTCCATTAAACCGGCCAGTAAGATGGATGAGATGAAATTTGATATGTGCGGCGCCGGCGTTGTTTTGGGCGTAATGCATGCGGTAGCGGTTTTAAAACCGAAAATAAATATTGTTGCCGCAATTCCATCAACTGAGAATTTAAGCGGTGCCAAGGCTTATAAACCGGGCGATATCCTGACCGCCTATAATGGCAAAACCATTGAAGTCCTGAATACGGACGCTGAAGGACGTCTCATTCTCGCGGATGGCCTGAGTTACGTAAGCAAACATTATAATCCGGAATATATTTTGGATTTTGCAACGCTTACGGGAGCGGTCATTACTGCCTTAGGGCACGTGGCAACGGGCATAATGGGTACCGATCCAGATTTGATCGAGCGGGTCAGGAGTGCTTCCGAAGTTACCGGGGAAAAAGTATGGGAATTGCCTTTATGGGAAGAATATTGTGAACAGGTAAAATCAAAGATTGCCGATGTTAAGAATGTCGGTGCGCCGCGCCAGGCCGGAACGATTGCCGGGGGAGCTTTCCTGAAAGAATTCGTAGGGGAAGATATCCCCTGGGTTCATTTTGATATTGCCGGAACGGCCTGGGGAAGTAAGGAAAAACCCTATACCCCAAAGAGGGGAGCGACCGGGGAACTCATACGTCTCGTATTGAATTTAATTGGTGTATAGTTCGTTCATAATAGCTAAGGACCCCGAAATAATAATTCCGGGGTTTTGTTTTCCCCGGGTGGTTTGTTAGGAGCGATAAATGGCCGCGAACCCTGACCGCGACGAAGCTTTACAATTATTATTTGAATATACGAAAAGTGATTCGTTACGGCGGCATGCCCTTGCCGTGGAACAGGTAATGCGGGCCTATGCGAAAAAATTTGGTGAGGATGAGGAAATTTGGGGCATTACCGGGCTCCTGCACGATTTTGATTATGAAAAATACCCGACCCGGGAAGAACACCCCTTTGTCGGGAATAAGATTCTGGAAGAAAGAGGTTACGGTAGGGACGTCCGTGATGCGATCATGGGACACGCTGATTACAGCGGGGTTCCCCGGCAGAGTTTAATGGCGAAAATGCTTTATGCCTGCGATGAATTGACCGGTTTTATTTTCGCCGTTACTTATGTTCGTCCGTCAAAATCGATCCACGAGGTAAAAGTAAAATCGGTGACCAAGAAATTGAAAGACAAGAGCTTTGCCGCCAAAGTCAGTCGCGAAGAAGTGGCCCGGGGGATCGCCGAGGCGAATCTCGATCGCACCGGACATATTTCGTTTATTATTAATGCCCTGAAAGAAAAGGCGGATGAATTGGGTTTAGCCGGGATCGATTGATCCGAATATTGTGGCATTAATCACTTTCACTGGGGTTTTTATCTGTTATATTGTTGAATAAAAATTTATCCGGAAATCGTGGAAACCCTGCCAATCCCATAACGAAATTGCATCCGTATTATTATCCCGGTATTTTACAATATCGTATATTGGGCTTAGATAACAAACAAAGGAAAATGAATATGTATCGACAGATCATCAGCATAATTCTTTTTTGCAGTGTTGTATTTGCGTCGGAACCGGTTCGCGAACAAGCGATCCCCGGCGAAGTAATTGTTAAACTAGCGCCGAACACACAATTACTTAGAAGTCGTTCGATGGTGACGGGTCTGGCGCAACTGGATATACTCCTGAACCAATATGGCGTGTCTTCAGTCGAACCGATGTTCCCGACGGAGAAACCCCGGCGCAGTGATTTACCGGATATCAGCAGGATTTATCGCGTGCGGTATGCCGGCGCGGCGGATCCCCGGACAGTTGCCGCTGAAATGAGCAAGCTGCCCGGCGTGGTTTATGCCGAACCGAATTTAATTATGCATGAAATGGATGTTCCGGATGATTCATTAGTCAGTGAACAATGGCATATTAAAAAAATCAATGCTTACGGTGCCTGGGATATTTCTCATGGTGATACGTCAGTATTGATTGCCATTGTCGACGGAAGTTTTGATTTACAACACAAGGATTTAAAGGATAACTGGTTTACCAACTGGGCCGAGTTAAACGGGACTCCCGGGGAGGATGATGACGGCAACGGGTATATTGACGATATCCGGGGTTGGGATTTTGCTTATGATGACAATGATCCCGGTTATGGGGACCCCGGTAACACTCATGGCACCCACGTTGCCGGAATTTTGAATGCGGTGACAAATAATTTGCGTGGCATTTCCGGAGTTGCCTGGAACGTGAGAATGTTGCCGTTGAAATGCGGTTTGGATGAGCTGTCCACGTCGATCATCAATGGGTATTCAGCCATTGTTTATGCCGCGGAAATGGGAGCTGATGTAATTAATAATAGTTGGGGTGGAGGTGGTTATACGCAATATGGGGAAGATGTGGTCGCCTATGCGACCGGCCTGGGGGCCCTCGTAATCGGCGCCGCCGGGAATGAAAATTCCTCCGGATTCTTCAGTCCCGGGGGATTGCGGAATGTTCTAAACGTGGCAGCGACTTCCAGTTCCGATAAACGCGCCTCATTCAGTAATTACGGTCTGACCGTTGATGTGGCGGCCCCCGGCGAAAGTATCCTTTCCACTTTAACTCAAAATGAATATGGATATCTTTCCGGTACATCCATGGCAAGTCCCGTTGTAACCGGGTTGGCTGCATTGGTAAAAAGCGTTTACCCCGATCTTTCGCCTTATGAATTGGCTTACCGAATAGCCGGCACCACTGTAAATATTGACGGGCTTAACCCCGATTATGTCGGTATGTTAGGCTCCGGACGGGTCAATGCCTACCAGGCCGTCACGTTTGATACATCCCAGTTTGTAGAGATTCTGCCGCGAATTGACGGCTGGAAAGTTTCCACCAGCGATGCGGTATCAGGGAACAACAATGGGATCCTTGATCGTGGAGAAAAAATCAACGTTTCCGGGGTTTTCCGAAATTTTTCATTGGCCGATGTTAATAATTTCTCCATACGACTGACATCCTCCAATCCCGATTTAATAATCGTCGATAGTACTTCCGCCAGTTATTCGCTTGCTCACGATTCGGAAATCACCATCAACAATGAACTTAGTTTTCTGGTTACCGATTCGGCGGAAGCCGGCATGGCGGACCTGAACGTGGAGATGTATGTCGATGGAACGTTACACCGTTCCCATCCCCTGAAAGTTTTAATTGGGAAAACACCGGTATTAATAGTGGATGATGACGGCGGTAATATCGTGGAAGGTTTTTATACCGGTATTCTGGATGAACAGGGAATAAAATACGGTGTGTGGGATCATGATCTCCAGGGTAGCCCGTCAGCTAATGTCCTTAAGGCATTCCCCATTGTGATTTGGATTTGCGAGTGGGCGTTCCCCGGTGTGGACGATAATGATCGGTCGGGCCTCCGTCAATATTTGGATAACGGCGGGAATCTTTACTTATCCGGACAGGATGTGGGATGGGATCTTAATCTTAATCCCGGTACCGATGATCAGAAGTCGTTTTTTCGGGATTACCTGCATGCCGTTTGGGGGGGCGATGATGCCGATGTGAAGCACGCGAACGGGATTCCCGGAGATCCGATCGGTGACGGACTGAGTTTTGATTTTTGGCAACCGGGATATCCCCCGAACTATCAATATCCGGATTACTTCTCGCCAGACGATGACGCCTATCTCAGTTTTGAATACAGCAACGGCCTGGGAATGGGATTGCGTTATGCGGGGGATTATAAAGTAGTGTACACCGGTATCGGTCTGGAGACTTTTGATAGTAATTTGGGCTCCATTCCTCCTGACAATATTAATGATACACAAAGGACCGCCCTGACCAGAATCCTGAGTTATCTCAACTTCATCAATCACACTGCATACACCGATGTAGAAGACACGACCAGTAATTTTGATGTCGCGATAACGATTACAGGTGATATTTCCGATTTGGAAAGTGTGAAATTGTTTTATAAATCCGGGCCAATGACCGATTTTACAGGTATTGCCATGGCCGATAGCGGTCTGGGACGTTTCGTGGGTACAATTCCCGCACCCAATGCCGCCACGGAAATAAAATATTTTGTTAAAATATCCACCGAATACTATGGCTGGACAAATCCGGTCGGGTCTCCTGAAAATGCATTCCGTTTTTATGCCGGACCGGACACGATACCACCGGTTGTCCTTTCGGTAAATGCCCTGGATAGTCGGATTGATCGTTCCGGGGTGGAAGAGATCGTTGCCTATACGATGGATAACATTGGAATTGACAGTGTCTTTCTGCAATGGTCGACAAGTCTCGACCCTGATTCGGTACGTACGATCCCGATGAATTTTGATGGCCAAGCGTGGAAGGCCAATCTGGTCTGGGAAAATCTTTTGGGGGGCACGGTGGTTTCCTATTGGATAAAAGCAGTGGACGCCTCCTCTAATCACAATCAGACTATCTCCGACCCGATGACCTTCAGGATCACCAATACAACGCGGGTTACCCGGTGGGAAGAACAAGATATTACCGGTTGGGATACGGGTGACGGCTGGGGGTTGCAATACATAAATTCCGTTATCGGATATGGCATGAATGATTCGCCGGGAGGACAATATGCGAACAATGCGGATAACCGGTTGACTATTCTGAATCCTATCGATCTTTCCCCCTACAACAGGGCTTACCTGCAGTTCTGGAACGGCGCCTTCCTTCGTACGAATGAGGATTTCGGATACGTGGAATTGTCCGATGACGGTACGAATTGGACCACGGTATCGTCCATTACGGGGATGAATGTTGTCAAAACAGTAACTTTTGACGTTACCGACTATATTGACACGGGAGTCTACATTCGATTCCGGATGACATCGGATGATAAAAATACGGCTATCGGGTGGTTTGTGGACGATATCCAATTGTTAGTGGATACCACGATTGTTGTGGCGACGCAGAGCGAAAGTGACAACCTGCCCACAACCTATTCGTTGAGTCAGAATTACCCGAATCCGTTTAATCCGCTGACCCGCATTCAATTTGCGCTACCCGCCGGGAATCGTGTTTCTTTGGTAATTTATGATTTGTTAGGGCGGGAGATTAAAACCCTGGTGAACGAGTATCGCCCTGCAGGGAGGTATGAAATCATTTGGAACGCAACCAACGAGTCCGGTTCCCCGGTTGGCGCCGGAATGTATTTCTATCGCTTAGCGACCGATTCCTATACCAAGACCCGGAAGATGGTATTACTCAAATAGTATTCACAATATGCCGGAGAGACAGAGGAATTGCCTGCCACTCCGAATCTTTTTTTCCGTGCGTTTGAATTTGGGATGATAGTGCTGCGAGGAAGTTAAACTGCTGTCGCACCCCTTAATCGGGGTGCGATCCGTTTCTTGCCGGATAAGCTATCATCCTGTCACGTTCCCGGTGTTGTTCTGTTTTGTAAAATACAGGGTTGGTCAAGAGGTAAGGAGAAATTGCTTCCGGGGAACTTCCCGGACGGATATTGAATATTCAGCACAGCGAAAAACGTGATGAAAATGGAAAATACAGTAGTGCGATTAATAAGATCGGAAGAATTAAATTCAGGTAAAGGCAAAGGGGAATATTTAGTGAACACGCCCAACATCAGATTGTTTAACCGGTTATGATTTACGGGTATGGCTTATTAATCCTGGTATTAATATTTATCGGGTTGGCGATATTGATTTCTTCTGTCGCCTACCGTAATCCTCAGAAACGTCATCATCGTACGCCGGCCGATTATGATATTCCATTTACGGAAATATATATTCCGACCTATAACCGAAGGCATTTGTACGGTTGGTGGATCCCGGGTGAAAACGTTGCTTCGGAGTCGCCACCTACACTCGTTCTGGTTCACGGCTGGGGAAGAAACGTGGCCCGCATGTTAGGGTTTATTCGGGAATTGCATCCCCAGGGATATAATTTATTGGCCTTTGACGCGCGAAGCCATGGGAGCAGTGACCGTGACGGTACCGCGACCATGGTGAAATTTGCCGAAGATATTTGTTCCGCCATTGATTATCTGGTATTGTTACCGAACATTGATCCCGAACAAATCGGTGTAATCGGATTGTCGATCGGCGGCAGCAGCGCCATCTATGCCGCTTCTCTGGATACCAGGATAAAATGCGTGGTAACAATGGGCGCCTTCGCTCACCCCGGAGATATTATCAGGCTTGAGTTTGAAAAACGGCACATACCGTATTTCCCGCTGGTGTGGTTGATAATCCTGTATATTCAGTTACGTATCGGAAAGTCGTTTAATAAGATCGCTCCGGTGAATGTCATTCCCGATATCCCGGCCCGGATATTCATTATTCATGGCGAAGATGATTCGGTTGTTCCCCTTGAACACGGTCAAAGGTTACACGTGTCAGGTAACCCCGACAGGGTCCGGTTCTGGCAAATCCCCGGGAGGGGACATTCCGATTGTCCCGAACATCCCGAATTCTGGCCAAAAGTATCCGCCTTTCTGAAAGAATCATTCGAAATAGCGGAGGAATAATTATGGATTCAAACCGGACGGAAATGCGCCGTAAAGTAATCACTGACCAAACTGAATCATTTTAAGATTGATTGTTTTAAGGTATGTTTTGATATGACTATTGCCACCGGAATAATCCTGTTCATCCTGGGCCTGGTTTGCGGGGCCGCTTTTGTTTGGTTCTTCCGTCAGCGGGAAATTGATTCGATTCATAAATCGCAGGAAAAAATGGAAGCCGTCTTCGGGAACTTATCCAAAACCGTGCTGGATGAGAATATAAAAACCTTTTTGGAGCTGACGGAGAGCCGGTTCCGCGATCTGGTAAAAACCTCCGATACCCAGTTGGATGAAAAGAAGAAGTTAATTGAGTCCAGTATCCGTGAAATGAAGAATCAGTTGGAGAACCTAACCAAGGAAACTTCCGCGTTGAAGGGGCAAATGACCGAGTCCCGCCTGGGTATTACCCAACTGACGGACACCACCGCGAAACTAAGCCAAATCCTTTCCAGTTCACAGGCCCGGGGACAATGGGGTGAAAAGATGGTGGAGGATATCCTTAATTTTATGGGGCTTATGGAGGGGGTGAATTATGAACGGCAGTCACAGGAGGGAAGTGGCCGTCCCGATTTTACATTTCTTTTACCACAGGGGAAACGAGTTAACATGGACGTGAAATTCCCCTGGAGTCATTATGCGGCCCTTTTTTCGGCCGAATCCGAACCAGATCAGGAAAGAGAAAAGAAGCAGTTTCTTACCGATGTTAAAAATCACGTCAAGACGATTGTCAAACGAGGCTATATCGATCCCGCCGGCGGGACCGTTGATTATGTGTTAATGTTTATTCCGAATGAAGGAATCTATGCTTATTTGAATAAAGAAGGAGATGGACTGGTGGATTTTGCCCTGGAAAACAAGGTGCTCCTTTGCTCCCCGATTACGCTGTATGCCGTGCTTTCCATGATTCGCCAATCGGTAGAAAATTTCAAGATGGAAACGCGCGCCGGAGAAATGCAGGCCCTTGTGCAGGCCTTTAAAACGCAATGGACAAGATTTGTGAATAAAATCGACGCCCTGGGTAAATCATTGGGCACCGTGCAAAAGCATTACGAGGAACTTCAAACAACACGCGTGCGTCAATTGGATCGACCGGTTGAAAAAATCCTCGATCTTCAATTAGGCGCATCCGAAGAAAATAAGGAATTGGAAGGACCGAAGTCGTGAAAACAGCAACTCACCTTATTCCCCTCGCGTTTGCGATTTTGTTTATTTCCTGTGTCGGACCACCGGAATTGGATGACGGATTGGTGAAGAACCTCCCTTCGGTGGTGAATACTCCCGACGCATTCACCTTTATCCTGAAAGCCGATAATTATACGTTCGACGAAACCTACGATCTTTCCCTGTCCCTGGTCGATTCCACCGACATTGTGGTGACGACATTACTGGTTACCGGTTTTGTCCGCGGTGATTCAACTCAAATA
>JALUTR010000139.1 GCA_027021785.1 Fidelibacterota bacterium
CGGGCCGCCTCCGGCATTGCCCTGTTTCTCATGACGAATGGCAGCGCTGACGTGCGCTGGGAGGAAGAGACGGACGAGGGGACGCTGGAGTATGTCTACAACCCGCAGGACAAGAACCTCAAGGTGATGCGCGATGGCGAGCTTGTCACTCAATACCATGTTCGGCTACCCATTGAGCGTGAGAAAATCGGGCAATATCCCATCGTTGCCGTCATCGATGAAAACGGCAAGGTCACGCCCGTCTCCCGGCAGGACGACATCGCCTACCGCGCCTATCTCGCCAATGGCGGCAAGGAGAGCTTTACCGAATGGGTCAGTGCGGGGAGGCCGGGGGAGGGTATAGAATCGTCTCTTCAGTCTGAATTAGGGGAACAAGGAAATACAGCGCTTAGCCAAACCGGAAGTGCTGTACATCCCAATGTGCCGCCCTATACAGGAGGAAAGACCTATGGGATTTTTCGCGCAGAAGGCGTGGAAGTTCCGTTGGTGTCGGGCGAAAATGGTCCTGGGCGATGGATATATGATAATTTACCAGGAGGTCCTGGCTCTGGAAAAACAAGGGCATGGACCCATGTTGAAGGACATGCCGCAGGCTTGATGCGGAAATATGACATTAAGGATGCGGAGCTATTTATAAACCAGATTCCCTGGTCTCGCGGACCAGCAAAATGTCAGTCAGTGATTAACAAGTTACTGCCAGAAGGCGGGAGACTAAGGGTGAATTTTTTGAATCCGGATGGGACTGTTGGTAGCGGGATTTTCGAAAGCGGTGTTCCGGGATTCAGGATTACAGAATGAACCAACTTGGTTTGAAAATGAAGAGCATAAAAGCCTATTATACCGAACCATCTAACTTTGCAACTGTGGAAGTTAATGTCAGGTCAGTAGAGGATCTAAGAAGTCTGATATCGAAGGTTGTAGATGAGATAAGCGCAAACTCCGATTCTCCTGTAGGTATAGATCTTGAGAGAGAAGATGGCTCCGCTATGTCAATAGCGCCAGGAAAAACTGGATGGGCAATTGTCGCGACGTTTGGCGATGAGCAACGTTGCTCGATTGGGAATAAAGAAGCTGGTGGTGTTGAGGCGTTTTACTTTGACCAATGGACTGAAATACCGAAATCTTGGCTGATTCCAGAAGAAAAAGCTTTGCCGGCAATAGAAGAATGGTTCGAGACAGGTAAGCTTAGCGATAGGATAGAATGGGGCGCGGATTGCGCGTAATTGTATATTCTACTCTCGCCTAAATATCATTCCATCGTGATCCCGAAACAATGGGCCTGTCAGACATTCAGAAAGCACATATTGAAAGGTCCCCTCCGTTCAACAGTTCTCCTACCAGGCCTAGCATGGCATTATCATCAGCGTATAGGCGGGATGCAGCTTGTAGATTGGCAAATTCATCGTGCACTTAAACCGTATGCTGGCGGAATGTCTATATGGGGCGGAGGCTATAAGTGATGCTTCACGGGTGTGTCGAATACTTGCCCCTGGATGGGGTAGAGTTTAATCCAGCGAACGTTCTGGAATTTGAGAAGAAACATGGCGTTGTCTTCCCGGATACTTATAAGCGTCTGCTAAAGGAATGCCAAGGCAAGACGCCAAATCCAAACTATTTCAAATTGAACAATGGCTTTTCTTCAATATCGGTGTTCTATCATTTCTATGATCATAGAGATGATATTGATGCATATCACATCGAGAAAAATCAGGATTTTCTCAGAGAGAAAATCTCTCCAAATTTAGTCGCATTTGCGGAAGATCCAGGCGGTAATTTAATCTGTTTTGATTACCGGAAAGGACCGGATAATCCTGAAATCGTTTTTGTTTCACACGAGGATGTTGGTGCTGATGCAATCAACCATATCTGTAAGGATTTCGACAAGTTTTTAAACTACCTGTACGCAGATTAAATAGTGTCATGTATTTGAGCTGCCAATGGTTGGCTTGAAACTATCAATTTGTCCACGCTAAGGGCTTGTCTACCCATTTGACGGGCATTAAGCGCAGTCATGAATACAGAGGCCATCCTAAAGGAAGTAAGAGACGCCGCAAGAAAATGGGGCGAGGATTTAGAACCCGGTGCTACGAGGTTGGAAATTGATGCCTTCGTAAAAGAAGCAGAAAGGCAATATGGTGCCATGCCACCGAAAGCATATATTGATATGCTGAGAATCGTTAACGGCCTGGAATTTAGTGGACTTATTGTATATGGCACCAAGGACTCCATCAGCGATGCAGATTCCTCGCCATTAAACTTCTTTGTCGCGAATGACTCGTTTAGAGAAACTCATAACCGAGACGCTGAAAAACTTCTTCTATTGGGAGAGACGAGCACCGGTCTTCTTGTCTACGACACAGGACATGATCAATTCCAATATAGGGATCGGATAGGCATAGACCGCGTGGAGCCATATTCCTCATTCGCTACTATGCTTGAATCAGAAGTCAAAAAAGTTCTGTAAAAACATGTAAGGCACCAAGCGACAATCCAGCTTGGCGCATGCTTCGTCCTGTCTCTGACCTTCAGTATTCATACATGCGGCTAACGGCAGCGAAACTGAATTGTAGATCTCATGATGTTGCAAACCATACGGGCGGCCGATCAGCCGGAAGTTGGGCAAGTGCCCCACGATAGCTATCGGGAGGTATTGCGTAATGGACTTTAAAGAGGGTTCAGTTATTGAGTCAGTCGACCAGGAAGCCATCAGAAAGTTTGAGTCTGACTACAATGTAAAACTTCCTGTCAAATATGTTGAATTCCTGAGTTATGGGAATTGCGGAATCCCAATCACCGAAAATACCTTCTTTCTTGA
>JALUTR010000140.1 GCA_027021785.1 Fidelibacterota bacterium
GCGCCGGCCCATATTCGCTGATGCACCAGGTGTCCCCAATAGTTCATTATTACGAAGAAAGCAATTAACAGAACCACCAGGAATACGAATTCTTTGGTAAGATTTATAATCAGTTTTAATTTGGAAAAGATTTCTTTTGGCATGACAATTCCGCTTCCGTTATTGGAACTTCTCCACGTACCAACCCATTAACTGCGTCTGTGGGACCTGAATGGCGGGAAATAATTTTTTACGATTGCGTCCTTATTGACTATGATTTTTTTTGAAATTTCGAATAATTAAGCGGTTACTTTTTTCGTAACTGAAATAACTCAACACCCAGTTTATACCTACCAGCAACCTGTTCCTGAAACCGCTTATCGACATGATATGAACCAATGACCAGAGCAACCAGGCAAAATACCCGGTAAAACTAAATTTCCCCAGATCGGCCACGGCCTTTCGTTTCCCGACCGTTGCCAGCGAACCCTTGTCATTGTATTTGAACGGTTTTATGGGGTTTTGATGGATAATGTCCACCAGGGTCCGGGCAAGGTACCGGCCTTGCTGGATAGCGGGCTGGGCCACCTGGGGATGCCCCGCGGGGGTCTCATCGGTAATGACCGCCGCAACATCTCCCATGGCATAAACATCCTTACACCCTTCAACCTGCAGGTATTCATTTACCTTTAAACGGTTTCCTCTCACAATGTTAACCCGCCCGTTAAGCCCTTCGGGAAGTTGTCCCCGTACGCCGGCCGTCCAAATAAAATTTTTTGCTGAAATCCGTTTGCCGCTTTTCGTGGTGACGACGGTACCATCGTAATCGACGACTACTTCGTTCAATAATACTTCCACGTTCAGATCTTTTAAATATTGCAGACTCTTAGAGGAAGCTTTATCCGACATTACGGAAAGTATCCGGTTTGTCGCCTCCACCAGATAAATCTTCATTATGGAGGACGGATATTCCGGGTAGTCCTTGGGGAGAATGTATCTGCAAAATTCGGCCAATGCCCCCGCCATCTCCACTCCCGCGGGACCGCCGCCGACAATTACGAAACTGGTAAGGGCCTCGCGTTCCCCGGCATCACAGGTAATGGCCGCCTGTTCAAGGTTCTGTAACATCATGTGGCGAATATTCAGGGAATCACGAATATCCTTCAGTCCCAGGCTGTTTTCCTCGACCTGCTTCATTCCGAAGAAATTGGTGGTGGTGCCCGTCGCCAGGATCAGGAAATCGTACGTCAAAATGCCCCTGTCGGTCACAACGGTTTTGGTCGCGGTCTGAATCTCCAGAACCTTCGCCATGCGGAACACGATATTCTTATATCCCGCGATCTGTTTTCTGAACGGAAACACGATACTGTCCGGCTCCAATCCGCTGGTAGCGACCTGGTACAAAAGCGGCTGGAATTGATGAAAGTTGTTTTTGTCAATCAATACCACCTGGACCGAGCGGTTTTTCAGGCCTTTAATCAAGGCCAGACCGGCAAAACCGCCCCCCACTATGACAATTCGTGGAAGTGTCGAATCAGGTAAACAGATTAATTCCGCCGTCGCGCATGTCGGACCGGTATTATTCGGTGAAAGTCGATTATTCATATTCGGGTTTATCTATGATAAACAGCAAAAGTTCGGATAAAAATCATTTCCGGTGACATTTATTTTGTATTGGCGGTCGTTTCCTTAGCGGTTGGAATCCAATTCCTCATCAATCAATTCAATGATCCCCTTAATTTCGTTCAAAGCGCGTGTATAAATTTCACCTTTTTCCTCCATCACCGACATGGCCATCGCAAATTTGTTTTGAAATTCAAATTCAAAAAGGCGGTCCGGATTTTTGACTTCGGCGGAAATAATTTTAATGTTTTTAAGAATATCCGGTAATAGATAGAGCTTAATCAGTTCAAAATGGACACCCTCCATTTTGTTTATATAGACATACGTTTCTTCCAGTCTTTGCAGGCCTTCGATGATTTTACGATTGGTAAGGAGTCTTATTTCTCCGCTATTTACGATTGTTTCGTAAATATTACTGTTCCGGTAAAAATCCGAATACTCGGTAAGATTAAGCGTGATGGCCACCAGCGTGTCCATTTTACTGCGGTCGTTTGCCTCAATGATTTGAGTGGCGAAGTCGAATTGATCGAGATAATGGTCGTTATAAACAATGTTGCCGGAAATCAGGTCCAGATCCTCATAGAGTTGACTTCTAATATTTTGGTAGTACTGTATTTCTGTCTTTTTATTGTTCCTCCGGTCATTCCAATTATTGACTTTAAACGCCAGGAGGATACTGATCATCACCAGTAAAATTTCCCCTACCCCATAGATAATGTATCTTCTCAATTTTCCTTCTTTAAGCAGGTTTTGTCTTATTTCCCGAATATGTTTCATTCTGATATTTTATTTTTACTACCTGCTATGGATAGTATAAACTTCATTTTTCATCTGTATTTGCCGATCCGGTATTTTGACTTTTCATTATACCCCTGAATGTAACTATTAAAAGTCAGCGCAGGTATTTTTATATAATAAATTTCGTTGCGCACATAATTGTGAATACCCCAGGCAATGATCTGTAATTTGGGAACAGGGATCAGGGGTCGGGGGTCAGGGAAGAAATATGCCTGGCGGATAAATCCCCGCCAAGGCGGACGTCAACATTCTTTGGGACAGGAGAAAAGCGGAGCGTCGGAGAATTGCCCGAAGTCCCAATTAAATGACGTATGCAAACACCAACCCGATGATAAAGCTCCCGATTGTTCCATTAATAAACTCCACCGCGAGCAATTTGTTTGGATAGGTTGACTGAATCCACATATCATAAA
>JALUTR010000141.1 GCA_027021785.1 Fidelibacterota bacterium
AGATGCTGGGCCTTACCGTCGACCAGATGGTTAACGCCGTTGGAATCAACGGTTGTCATAATCACACCATCGGCTGTCCCACGGCCGGCAGATTAACGATGATGAAAAACACGGTGGACCCCATGGCCGTTCAGAGCGGCGTATTTGCGGCTTTAATGGCGCAGCGGGGATTCACCGGGACGGAAGCCGTGTTCGAGGGGAAAGAGGGACTGATGGATGTGTTCGGTCCCGACTGGGAACCGGAAATCCTTACCGAGGGGTTGGGTGAAAGTTGGCGGATTTTGCAATGCTCCATGAAGGCTTTTCCCACGGAAGCGTTAACGCACACCCATATCACCGCCACGCTCAAGGCGGTGATCGAAAACGACATTCAACCCGAGGCGATTGAGAGAGTAGTGGTAACAACCATCGCGCGGGCCTGCGATATCCTGTTTGATCCGCATAAATACGAACCGGATTCCCGCGAGACGGCTGATCACAGCCTGCCGTATTGCCTGGCGCGGGCGATCCTGGATCGTAAGATCACAACACGGACTTTCGATGACGAAAAAATTAATGATCCGAGACTGAAGGAGATTATTCATCGCATTAAGGGAGAAGCCAGTGTCGAGTTCGAGCGGATGTTTCCCGCGAAACAGCCCTCCCGGGTAACGATTCACACGAAAGACGGCGCGGAGTATTCGGTGTATCTGGAGTACCCGAAAGGTGATCCGCGGGAACCGATGACAATGGAAGATCTCGAACACAAGTTCAATTCCCTGGCCGGGGACAAAATCGCGAGCAAAGATCTGGAGGAACTGAAAGAAATGATTTTCGGTTGTGAAGAAATATCCGTACGCGATTTCATGGGACAGTTGGTGATTATCGAATGATGAATCATTTCGAAGGGAGGGGGTCCTGAGAACCATGCCCGACTCACGGCATCCGGCTTTCAAATTCGGTTTTATTTGGGCGGCGCTTCTCATCGCCCTTTTCGGCGGTTTTGCCATGGGCGCTCACGTAGCCTATATTGTCGGATTCGGATACCCGATCGGAAAGAGTTATTATGCCCTGATCCAGACCCACGGGCATTTGCAACTGATCGGATGGACGGGCCTGTTCATCATCGGCGTGAGTTTGTACTTTTTCCCCCGCATGTCCCACAACCCTGTCGGTGTCGGGAAACAAAATGCTATTCTCGGTTTGCTGAGCGTGGGCCTGGTTTTGCGATTCGTGGTTCATAACATCACCCCTTACGTAATCCTGACGGCCTGGTTCAAACCCTTGAATTGGGTGATCTTTTTATCCGGAATCATGGAGTGGCTGGGAGTCCTTGTTTATATTATCGTACTGCTCCGTTCCATGACCGCCGGATCGGCGGGCGCCCGGTTAAAATTGGAAACCATCCGGCCTCTGCTCCTGATGACGTTTGCCGGTTGGATCCTTTACACCACCGTCCAGGTGACATTACTGTTTGATATGGTCAGAACAGGTGAGCTTGTATTGGACAGTAGTTGGAACGCGCTTTCCGTTACGGCCTTTATTTACCTGGTATTGCTGCCCGTTTGTTTCGCGGTTTCGATCCGGACCTTTCCGTTGTATTTGCGGTTGCCCGTGGTACGGTGGTCGGTTCCGGCTTTTGCCGGGATATATTTTATCTCGGTTTTGCTCCAACTCGGTTGGTTCCTGCAACCGTCGGTTTATGCCGGGATAATCCTGAAAAATATTTTGATCCTTTGGTTTATATGGAAACTGGACCTTTTCAGCGGGCTTAAACGACTCCGAACCTTTTTCCGGAAAGAGCCGGAAATTGTTCACCGGGAGACAGCGCGGGAAAAATACCCGGATTATGATGAGTGGGGCCGGTTTGAGTGGTTAATCCGTTCAGCTTTTCTCTGGTTGGCGGTGGGGGCAATCCTGGAACTGGTAAGCGGAATTTCGTTTGTCTTTAATCTTGCGATTTACATCAACAGTGACGCCGTAAGGCATCTCGTTGTCTTGGGTTTTGTCACTCTTCTGATCTTCGGAATGGCCCCGCGGATGATTCCCGGGTTTATTCACGTGAAAAAAATCGCTTACCCGGGACTGGTTACGGGCACTTTCTGGCTGGGCAATACGGCGGTGGTGTTTCGTGTGTTTCCCATATTGGTAAGAGGGAAAATTCCCTGGGAACCTGTTTTAGGCGCCATGTACGGGTGGTCGGGCGTTATCGGAATGGCCGCCATTCTGCTGTTGGCGGTGAACCTTTATCGCACGGCAAGGAATAAATAACTAACATTTCTCACTTCGACGTGAGGTGCTTATTCAAAAACTGTCTTACTATTGAAATTGACTTGATTCGTACTTTTCTTAGCGTAAGAAAAGTACCAAAAGAAGCAGTCGCGGTGCCCGGATTTGAATCGGGGCAAGGCGACAAGATATCATGCAATACCAAGTTAAACCATTTTTTGAAAAAACCATTGATCGATATTGTACAACCCTATTCTAAACAATACTATAGGAAGACTATTATACGTGAGAAATGTTAGTAAATAATAGATTGATCCGTTTAAAAAATAAGTCATACTAAGATAGGAGAAGGCTAAGGCTCAGGTGCGGGATTTGAAATCCGCCGGGCGGATAATGCGCGAGAATAATCTGTTTCGGACCGGTGTTCCGATATAATAGACAAGGGGCTTACGCCTGATGAGGGAATACCTTTTAATGGATTTATTCTTTATCCTGTTCTCATTGGTGTTTATGGGGTTAGTGGTTTATTGGTTGTTCTAAAACCGAAAGTTCAATTCAGGATGCGTTGATATTCCACAGGGCGCTGACGGGTAATGCAAG
>JALUTR010000142.1 GCA_027021785.1 Fidelibacterota bacterium
GGATGCTCTGACCAAAATGTTTTATTTGCGCCGGAATATTTTAAAAACCCGGATAGCCTTGCCGGGAAAAGATAATTTTTATGCCGTTGATATTCATGCCACCGCCTTTGCCACGGACGATACAAAGAAGAAACACCTTGACCGGTTCAAGGAAGAATTGGACGAAATTGTTTCCGGCGGCGGGGTTTTTCTGGCCGGGGGTGATTTAAATGAAATACCGCCGGGCGCTGCCAAGTTGGATTATTGTCTGGAAGATAAGTGCGAGGGCGAATCTTACCACCAGCCCGGTGACGACCCGGAACACAAGGAAGGCAGCTACTTCCTCTATTTTGATGATGAGAACACTTGGCTGCAGGGTCTGTACGATACCTATTACCCGGCCGTGCCGCATTCCGATTATATCGCCGATGAAACCCGTTATTTTACTCACACCCCGGACTTTGACAATCTGAGCACGAATGCCTGGGATCGGAAGATCGATTACCTGTGGGCCAGCGCTCCCTGGGTTGCCGGATCGGATTCCACCCACCAGGAGGCGGTAACGCCCTCGGATCATTGTCCCGTAACCGCGAAATGGGTGGTTCCGTGAGAAAACAAAAAGGGTTCTTACCAGTTGGATTATTGATTGCATTGGCCGCGACGTTGTCGGCTAAACCGATTGAACAGGCGGCTAATTGGTCGTCCGGAACCGCGTATGTGTTGCCGATGGGCCGCTGGGAAATGGGCCTGTTTCAACCGCTTCGGTACGGCTTTTCGGGCGGACAGGAAATTTCCATCCATCCGTTGCTGTTTATAAAAATACCAAACCTGACATACAAGCGGGTTTGGAAAACATGTGAACGGGGAGTGATTGCTTCCCGGCACCAGATCCTTTATCCCACACCGTTATTGAACACCATCGCCAGGGAAGGAATCGGCGGGATTGTTTCCCCGGAATTTACCTTCCCGGGAATGGTTTCCCTACACAATGAAGTTTTGTACACGAAACAACTGAAGGGATCGGTGCGGGTCACCGGCAAAGCCGGCTTTACGGTTGGGGTTGCATTCGGTGAGCTTGATAAGCGTACGACGATTGACCTGCCGTTGGTTTTCCAGCGCCTGGCGGTTTTTTACAACAACTGGTTGGTCCGTTTGGGTGGCGATATAACCGGGCACCTCTCCGGCCGGTGGAATTACCTGGTCGACAGCGATGTGTTTCTCATTCCAGGAGCGGAAGAGAATTTCGGTTTTGAACATAAAGGATTGCTGTTGTGGAATAAAAGCGACCGTTTCCAGTTGGCAATAGGTTATAAATTGGTGTATGGCCGGTATCCATACGGCACCCAATGGCACCTGTTGCCGCCGAAAATTCCAGGCTTGCCGGTCTGGATTCCGCTGTTCGACCTGCAATGGGCCTGGTAAGCGAATGGTAATGCCGTCAAATGGCATTGTTTTAAATCAGCAAATCGTTAGACGCGGCATCCCGGTACAAAGGTAAAAAGAAGCAGATCGTTTTTTTAAACCCGCCGTTGCGGGATAAGAATTTCAGAGCAGGCATACGCTCAGGATGAGATCAGAAATTCTTCACTTCATTCAGAATAGATTATTTATAACGATAGTCAAATTGGCTTTACCGACGTCAATTTGTGATATTCTGTGACTTTTCCGTTAGTAGATAATGGTTGCTATCATGAGAAAAAGAAATCCCGAAATGGTGTGTTTTTAGTGCGCGAAGATGAGCACGTACGTTTTAATGAAAATACTTGAGTCCGCGCCCAACCGGTACGACCGGGGCATTCGGTGGCTCACGCTGGGGAAACTCGACCGGGCGTATGAAAGGCTGGCAGCTTACCTCAAACCAGGCTGGAAAGTGTTGGACGTTGGTTGTGGTACCGGTGCGCTGACGATCCTGGCGGCTCAAAAGGGAGCCCGGGTAAAAGGGATCGATATTAATCCGCAGATGCTGGAGATCGCCCGAGAGCGGGTGGAAAAAATGTCACTTCAAAAACAAGTAAAACTTGAGGAAAAAGGGGTGGCGGAATTGGGAAATGAAAGTGAAGAAAGTTACAATGCGGTGGTAAGCGGGCTGTGTTTTTCGGAACTAAGCGAGGACGAATTGTCCTTTGCGTTGAAAGAAATTAACCGGGTTTTGAAACCGGGCGGCTTAATACTGGTAGCCGATGAAGCAAGACCGGAGACACGTTTGAAACGGTGCCTGAATTGGATTTTGCGCACACTATTGGTCATCATCACCTGGATAGTAACGCAAACCACAACCCGTGCCGTTCGCGGATTACCGGAGAAGGTTCGCACGGCCGGGTTTAAAATTCAATCCGTTGGATACAACCGGATGCACAGTTTTATCGAACTGGTCGGACAAAAACC
>JALUTR010000143.1 GCA_027021785.1 Fidelibacterota bacterium
CCGATCTCACTCCCGAATCTCTTAAGCAGGCGCAGCATAAACACATTGCCCCCGACGAAATTGTGCCTGGCGAACGGCGAACGGGCGCCCAGGGAACTGGGACGATTCGATATCACTACCGCGTTGATGGTGTACGGCATGTGGCAGGTCTGGCACTCGATACCCAGATCGGGATATTTGCTGTTCACCCATTCCAGGTAAGGCGTTTGTTCCGGCGCTTCCCCGATAACCGTTCCGGCGCTGTCAACATAAGGCGTGAAAAGAGTGTGACAGGTAGCGCACAATTCGGAATATTCGACGTGGTCACTGAAGGTCGGTGTGTAATTCACCGAGTTCTGCATTTGGCTGACGGCCGGATTTTGGAAGGGACCATAGATGAGCCGGTCGTTCCGGATAATATAATGCCCGGAGAAACTCTCTCCCGAACCTAAGTTATCATCTTTGATCTGGTGACAGGAGGTACAACTGACACCGTCCATGGCCAATGGGTCGGCAACCATTTCCTCAATGGAGTAGGCCTCGCTGCCGGTATATATGGCTTCCGTTCGCCCCAGGGGTGAGTGACAGGTAGTGCATTTATCTTCAATGATCGTTTTTAATCCCGGGTTGACGGTTACTTCCACCGAAACTTTTGCCCGCCAGAAAGGATCCCGGGTGGAATTGCCCATCATGGTCGACCGCCAGAGGGATACCGGCGAAACATCCTGTCCGGCCGGCCCCAGCAGGGCCGATGTATTGGGGCTTCCGGGCTGGTGACAGGTAGCGCAATTCCCGGAACCGGAAAAGAGCGTGGACGTCTCGGTCGGCAAATCCTGTGAAAATACAACCCCGATCAGGTATACACAAGCAACGACATATCTCATATTTCACACCTTCCTTTCCCTCTAAAATTCATGATCGTTTTATTTTTTCGAAAGTAAACTCATTAATTGTGAATAGCAACTCCAATATTGTCACTTTTACGTGACTGATTGATCCTCTTTGCAGTAGTTTCCTGCGTTGAACCGGGGGATGATTCCTGAAAATGGAAATTCCCTTCCAAAAAAATATTTCGGCTCTCAGCCGAATGGCATTAATGAAATAAAGGACTTTAAAATGTTTACGAACATACACAAAAATTTATTAACAGCTCTGGCGGTATCCGTTCTGGTTTCGTTCGTTTATTCCCAGGCCAATCTTAAAGCCGGTGTGGTGATTGAATCCATGAATAGCGGTGGTTACACCTATTTGAATGTAAAGGTAAATAATGATAATGATGTCTGGGTCGCGGCCCCGCTCACTTCCCTGACTGTTGGAGACAGCGTTTACTTTACCAAGGGGATGTTAATGAAAAATTTCTCCAGCCCAAGCCTTAAACGCGTATTTGATGAAATTTATTTTACCGGAACGCTGTATGTAGGATCCGTACCTTCTGCTACTGCCAAAGAACAGTTTGACCATCTTGGCACTATAAAAAGAGCACAGGCCAAACCGGAAATATCCGAAGCTGAAATCAACGCTGTTGATAAGCTCCCCGGGGGCAAATCCATCGCTGAAATTCAGGCTGCCAAGGAGGCTTTAAATGGCAAGAAAGTACAGGTGAAAGGGATTGTCACCAAGTATAATGCGGAAATCATGAACCGTAACTGGCTGCATCTGCGCGACGCCAGCACGGGCGCTGAGGGCGAAGATTTGGTAGTCACGACTGATCTTGAATTCAAAGTCGGTGATGTTATCCAAATCGAAGGTACGCTGAGCCTGGACAAAAATTTCGGGTTCGGATACAAGTATGCTATGCTGTTGGAGGATGCCACCATTCTGAAATAGGCACCCCTTAACCGGCATTACCAAATCCAGTTCATCCTGTTCATAAGTATTTTATGTTGCCGTATTCCCTTGTAATTTCGCCGTGCTTTAAAACAATTTGAATGTCGGATTCACGGTTTAAAGATTAAATATGCGCCCATAGCTCAGTTGGATAGAGCGTTGGCCTCCGGAGCCAAAGGTCGCAGGTTCGAATCCTGCTGGGCGTACAAATTATAACTTCCAACCATACGATTCTTATGGTCCCGATTCTCCTTTTTAAGTTCGATTAACTTGTCTTTTTTTTATTCAAAATACCACGGACCTCTTTTGATGAATTATTTACTGTCGGTAATCCCGCAAAATGCGGGGAGGGACGATAAAATCGAAGTCAGGTTAAAATAAATATCGTTAACCCCGATCATCATCCGCACTTAAATTGGACTATGGAAAAAGAATTGAAAGATTATTACTCTAATATAGCCGCGTGGTATGACCCGTTGTTAGGCTTCTTGATTGATCCTGTCCGGCAGGCTTTGGTTGATTGGATTATGGATAATCAACCCCGCCGCGTTCTGGATGTTGGCTGCGGAACGGGGAAACAATTGGCGATGCTGCCGGACAATATTTACGCGATTGGAATCGATATTTCCGCATCCATGTTGGAACAAGCGGAAAAACAGACCCCGGGGAAGTGCATGTGGGCCGATGCCACCAGGATTCCTTTCCGGAATGGCGAGTTTGATCTTGTCATTTCGCAGTTTGCCTTGCACGAGAAAAATGCCGAAACCATTCAGGCCGAATTAGAAGAGGTACGTAGAGTTCTTAATCCCGGAGGTGTTTTTTCAGTGACCGATTTTGATATTCCGGAGGTACAAACTATCGCATCGCGCAGTATGCGGTGGGGAATCCGACAAATCGAAAAACTGGCCGGCGGTAAACATTATTATAATTACCTGAACTGGATGCAACGCGGCGGATTGAAAAAAATCTTGTCAAATTCCGGATGGA
>JALUTR010000144.1 GCA_027021785.1 Fidelibacterota bacterium
TTACTCCAGCGTTTCCACCTGTTAGTTGGTACATTCTCCAACCCGCAATTCTTCACGAGCTTAATAAGTTACGGGAATACCCGCACATTTTCAAGAATAGGGAATACCCCGCGTGGGATGCAGCGACGGGGCACATTTGACGCCCCAGATCACCGGCGGACGATCCCACGGAAGAAATAAATCAATTTCATTACCGTTGCAAGGTCAGGAGACCTTACAGGATCATATATTTAAAAAGGATTGGCTATTTTTCGACTATCTCCGACGCAAGCACCGAGGAATTCTTTCGATTAAACTCTCACCTGATCGGTCGTGGTCTCCCGACCATGAACCAAAGGACATTTGCAAGAAGGACCGGACAAAAGTTTGGGAGCTGACGACCAACGCCAATGGATATCTCAGTTTTTCAGGAATTCCCCCTACGATCTTGCTGTCCAACAACGGATTGACTCTTCAAATATGACTTCGTCCTAAAATTTTATAAGAATTATACTTGCTAATTAACAAACAAAGCTTTTAAACTAAAGGACAATTTTCAAGTGGATAATGAGCAAGAAGAAAAACAGACCTTTGGCGCGCAATAAAAATATTGCTCGTCGCGCTAAAATGCTTAGCGTGGGGGTCTCTGTGTAGCTCAACAGCAAACGAAAACTTGAAAAGCCCTCACTATTCGATAGTAGCTGAGGGCTTTTTTCATGTGGAAATAACATACAACACAAAAAATAATTAATGACGAATGACAAATAATCAAGTCGTTGTTAATAAAGATGAGGAGAAACAATCATGGTTACGTGCCCTGAATGCGGTTCTGAGATAACCCTTCCCGACGATGTCGTGGAAAACGAAATCGTTGACTGCGAAACCTGCGGTGTGGAATTGGAAGTCACCGGCATCGATCCTTACAAAGTGGAACTGGCTCCCGAGGAACAAGAGGACTGGGGCGAATGACCAATCGCCCCATACGCCTTGGAATTCTCTATTCCAGAATCAGGCTGGAAGAGAAACTGATCATTGAGGAAGCCCGCAAACGACCTGATATCGAACTGGTTACGATCGACAGCAGAGGACTCATTGTCAAACCGGATGACGACCTCCACGTGGATGTCCTTCTCGATCGCGAGATTTCCCAATCCCGGGTGCTTCATATCCTGCAACTGCTGGATAAATCCAAAGTCGCCTGTGTCAATCGCTTCGGCGTGGTGCGTATCTGTGGCGACAAGGTTTTCACATCCAAGACTCTGAAAGAAGCCGGGGTTCCGACGCCGGAAGTAAAAGTCGCTTTCACCCGGGAAAGCGCCCTCCAGGCGATGGAGGAAATGGGCTATCCGGTTGTGATGAAACCGGTGGATGGTTCCTGGGGACGGTTGATTGCGAAAATCGAGAACCGGACGGCGGCGGAAGCAATCCTGGAACACAAGTCCTACCTGAGTTCGTATTACCACTCGATTTTTTACGTTCAGGAATACATTGAAAAGCCGGGACGGGATATTCGCGCCTGTGTCGTCGGCGATGAAACCATCTGCGCCACCTACCGGATGTCCGACCATTGGCTCACGAACGCCGCGCGGGGTGGAAAGGCCATTAACTGTCCGGTTACACCCGAACTTAACGAACTGTGTGTTAAAGCGGCCAATGCTGTCGGCGGCGGCGCCCTGGCCATTGATCTCATGGAAACAAACGATGGATACACGGTTCATGAAATCAACTGTTCCATGGAATTTAAGGAAAGCCTGAAAGCCGTTGACATAAACATCCCTGCCAAACTGATCGATTATTGTGTAGCGCAGGCGAAACTCAAAATGGAGGAATCAATATAAATGTCCCTGAAACTTGGAATACTATTTTCACGAATCCGCAAAGAAGAAAAACTAATCATTGAGGAGGCGCATCGACGCGGAATTGAAATCGTCCGCGTCGACAGCCGGCAATTGATTATGAGTCTGAACGGCAATTACGATTTTGACGTGCTGCTTGAACGGGACGTCTCCCACTCCCGGGCCTTGTACGCCTTGAACCTGTTTCAGGGATCGGGAATCAAAACAATCAACACCTACGATGTGGCCCTCATTTGTGGCGACAAGGTGGCAACCACGAAAGCGCTGAAAAGCGCCGGGATCCCGACGCCGGACGTGAAGGTCGCCTTTACCCACAAAACGGCGCTCAAGGCCATCGAAGAATTTGGCTATCCGGTTGTGCTGAAACCGGTCGTCGGTTCCTGGGGACGGTTGTTGGCCAAGATTAATGACCGTGACGCGGCGGAAGCAATCCTGGAACACAAGGAGCATCTGGGATCGTATTATCACTCCATTTTTTACATTCAGAAGTACATTGAAAAACCGGAGCGCGATATCCGCGCCTTTGTCATCGGCGATGAAACAGTTTGCGCGATTTACCGCTCATCGAAACACTGGATTACCAACACGGCCCGCGGCGCGGAAGCTACCAACTGTCCCGTTACCCCGGAATTGAACGATCTGTGCGTACGGGCAGCACAGGCTGTCGGCGGCGGTATTCTCGCCGTGGATTTAATGGAAACCGAAGACGGGCCGGTCGTAAACGAAATCAACTATACGATCGAATTCCGCAACAGCATCGCACCCTCAAACGTAAATATTCCGGCGCTAATCATCGATTACGCCCTTAAGGTCGCAAAAGAGTAAACTATGAAGAAATACACAGCAGCTATCATTGGCGGTTCGGGGTATACCGGCGGCGAACTCCTGCGGCTTCTGCTGCCGCACCCGGCGATTGAAGTTACCGCCGTCACTTCCAGGAAAC
>JALUTR010000145.1 GCA_027021785.1 Fidelibacterota bacterium
ATTGTACGATCCTTATCGTGGAATCGCGGATTTGCGCGCGAAGCGATTGGTTACGCCGCTGAACCCGGCGGAGACCTTTTCCGACGATCCCCTGCGCATGCTCCGGGCGGCGTATTTTGCCGCTGAATTGAGATTTGATCTGGAAAAAGCGTGTGTAAAAGCTATGCGCGATCAGGCCGATCGGATACAAATTGTCTCCTGGGAAAGAATTACCGGGGAATTACTCAAAATCCTGAAAGCTCCGAAACCATCCATCGGCCTGGTACTGTTACAAAAAACCGGATTGATGCGCTATGTTTTTCCGGAAATCGATGTTATGTACGGCCTGCGTCAAAGTCCCGATTGGCACCACAAGGATATTTTCTATCACACCATGCAGGTCATCGATAATGCCGCTCAACTGACGGATAAAGTGGAAGTCCGGTTCGCCGCCCTGGTCCATGATATTGCCAAACCGCGGACCCGGCGATTGGATTCCGATAAAGGGTATACTTTCTACGGCCATGATGATCTCGGCGCACAAATGGTAAAACGGGTTGCCCATCGGATGAAACTGCCGAATGATTTGCGGGATTACCTGGCGAAAATGACCCTGCTGCACTTGCGTCCGATCGCGTTGGCGAAGGAAGGCGTCACCGATTCGGCGGTGCGGCGCCTGATGGTGGCCGCCGGAGATGAAGTGGATGATTTGCTGACTCTCTGCCGGGCGGACATCACCAGTAAAAACCCCCGCCTCGTGGAGCGCTACTGGGCAAATTTTGAACGGGTGGAAAGACGGATGAAAGACGTCCGGGAAAGAGATGCCATGCAGGCTTTCCAATCCCCCGTCAGGGGCGATGTGATTATGAAAGTGTGCAACCTGCCCCCGGGCAAAAAAATCGGACTTATCAAAAAAGCCATTGAAGATGCAATCCTGGATGGTGAAATAGAAAACACCTACGATGCGGCCTATGAATATTTATTAAAAATAAAAGATAAATATGTCGAGTGAAACGTGATGCGTAAGCGTACGTAAGTAATTCCGCAGTTATGGGTGGGGAACCAATCCGCAGGTTGATTCCAGGATCGGATTATACTCTAACCCGACCATGAACAAAAGGACATTCGCAGGAAGAAGACAAAGATTTGGAAACTGACAATCGGTGCCGGTAGATATTTCTGTTTTTCACGGTATCCTCTCCAATAATCCTGCAGACCGCCCGGTGGATTGGTTTCCCGACATCCGTCGCTCCGCTCAACTTGGCTTCCCGGCATCCACCGGTCCGCCTTGCGGACTCGCTTCCTGACTATCGTCGGGAGTCCTTGTTCGCCGCCGGGAAAATTTCCATTTAATAAATTGCCTCTGTAAACCTGATTAATAATATTAATAGTATCATTAAATATAATAATATGAATTGAAATAGAAATTAAACATATTAATATTATAGGTTGTAATAATTCATGTTGCTTTGTTATTTTCCCCCATACTAAATCATCAGGATCGCAATGAAAATAATTGATTGTCCGGTCTGCCGCGAAAAAATGATCAGCACACAGTTATATTGTGAGCATTGTGACATACTCATTGACGGAAAGTTCGAACACGATCGGTTTGCCAATTTGGATAATGACACGGCTGATTTTCTTGAGGTTTTTGTGCTTGCCCGCGGAAATATTAAGGAAATCGAAAAGCAGTTGGGAATCTCATACCCTACCGTCCGGGCCAGGATCGACAGATTGGTGGAAGCTGTGGTGAATATTAAGGAAATGGAAAAACAGCACTTGGAAAAAGAACAAAAAGCGCGGGCCGATTCGGAGCGGAAAAACCGGATTGTAAAATCCATTATCAGGAAGTATTGAAAGAAAGGGAGGCTAATGATTATAGTCACAACGCCGGATATTCCGGGGAAGAGAATTGTGAAGGTGTTGGGAATCGCTCGTGGAAGTACGATTCGGGCTCGTAATTTGGGACGCGATATTATGGCGATCCTGAAAATGCTGGTTGGGGGTGAAATCAAAACCTATACCGAAATGATGGCCAGGGCACGGGAGGAATCCATCACCCGCATGGAAACGGTGGCGAAAGAGATGGGAGCCAATGCGATTGTTAATGTTCGCTTAACATCGGTTACCGTTCTTTCAAGCACGGCCGAAATATTGGCCTATGGTACAGCGGTGGTGATTGGTGAATAATTGATCCCGCCGTGGCGACACGCAAACCCGGAGCCCGAATTGTTTGCTTGCGGGACCCAACGTGCAAGGCTACGGATGATCCGGGTTGAATATCGAACAGAAAACAACGAGTCTCGATCAAATGGTTGGTGTTCCTTCGGGAAATTCGTGTAATTAATGTCTGCCGAATAATCCGAATTAGACCAAGTGTCGGGTGACGATGGCAGATACGTTCAGGTTCGGAAAATAAGAAATGTCCTGAATTGAAAGGAAGTCAAAGCGTTTTTTTAAAATCCTGACAACCATCTTAAACCAAACAAGTCTAACGTAGTCTTATATTAAAAGGTAAGTGTGTATGTACTTTATCAATAACCTGATTAACCTGTTTGTTTCTCCGGGTCGCTTGTTCGAAACAATCAGGAAGCGAACCAATTGGAAGGATGTTTTAATTCCACTATCGGTATTGGTGGTTCTGGGGGTGCTTAGCCTGGGACTGTTGAAAGATTTATTGATTGAAGTCCAGCTCAGCCAGGCCGTCGCCCGGATTGAAAACGATAGTCGGATACCGGTGGACAAGAAAGATGAGTTCATTCTGCAAATGGAAGACCGGTTCACCAACCCGACGCCGTTCATGGAAGCCATCGCGTGGGTGAACGCCGGTTTATCCATACCCATCAGGGTATTGTTCATGGCGCTTGTGTTACTGGTTATCGGAAATGCGATGCTCGGAGGCGCGGTGGCCTATGGGAAATTGGTTCACATGACCGCCTATGTTTATCTGGTCAATATTGTCGAACAGGCGGTGAAAGTACCGCTGATGCTTAATCGGTGGAGCGTGGAAGTCTATACCGGACTGGGTTTGCCGGGCCTGGGAGAAAAAGGTAGTTTCCTTCATAATTTTTTGGCCGGGATGGACTTTTTTGCGTTCTGGCGAATTGTTTTAATGGCAATCGGGATGGGGATCCTGTATCAACGGGAAACGAAATCGTTTCTCTGGGCGTTAATTGTCTTTTGGTTACTCCAGGTAGCCATCCTAGCCGGACTAAATATGATTGCTTATTCGTGAAAAAAACAAGAATACAGTTTAACACCCTGTTTTTTATTTGGCTGGTTTCCTTTACGCTGGTATCGGGACAGGCTTTAACCTTAACGGAGTGTGTGCAAATCGCGCTGAAGAATAAGGAGACGGTAAAGTCAGCCGTATTGGATATTCAGTCCGCCGAAGCGGGGAGACGGAGCGCTTTAAGCAATGTCCTCCCCAGCCTGCGATTGTCCGGGGGATGGAATGAATCCCGGTTCCCGGGGAGGGATTTCACCATTGATCCGGTAACAGGTGAACCGGTTGGCGTACCCGGCACCTCCATATCGAGTTTGACAACCTGGTCCAGCGGAGTGGGTTTGAACCAGATTCTGTATGATGGTTCCGGTTCCTGGAATCGCATTGCGCAAGCCAGGGAAAATTACCGGTTGGCAATTCAGCGCGACCGGCAGGCGCGAATCAACGTGATTCGGGATGTGTATCAAGCCTTTTACCAGTTATTGAAAGCTCAGCAACTGTTGAAGGTGGCCCGTTTGAATCTCGAGCTGACGGAACAGCAGGTGGAACTGGTTCAGCGGCAGTATGAATTAGGGGCGGTTAAGAAAACCGACTTGTTAAAAGCGGAAGTTCAGGCAGGACAGGCGAAAGTCGATCTGGTCAATCAGGAATCCGCGGTAAATAATGCCATGTTCGCCTTGCGTAATGCTATGGGATTGATTGGTTCCGAACAACAGTTCACCATCAAAGAAACGGACCGTCCGTTACCGGAACTACCGGACCGGGAAAAGGCTTATGAACTATTACGGGATAACAATCCTTCTCTGCAATCGGCGAAGATTCAACTGAAACAGGCGGAAATAAATTTCCGAATTGCCCGGGGCGCGAGACGCCCGGTTTTAAGCGCCAATGTCAATTATTCGGCGGCGTCGGAAGAGTTGAGCAGATTCGTCAGGGATTTCAATGAATCCTGGCGTTTTAACAGTAGTATCTCTCTTTCCCTGCCGTTATTTACGGGGTTCGATATATCCGGCAAAATTCAACAAGCCCAATTGGCCGCCATGAAACAACAATATAACTATACAACTATTCGAAATGATCTGATTGTCCAATTGGAAGCAATCATGGAAGTCCTTCGGAATTACGAAGAAATCATTTCCATCAACGAGGAAGTATTAACAGCCGCGGAAGAAGATTTGAAATTGGTGCAGAAACGATATTCGCTCGGTTCGGCCACGATTCTTGAAGTGTTGGATTCCCAGGTTTCGTTAACCCGCGCCCGTTCCAACCTGGTGACCTCCCGTTACGATGCGCGGGTGCAGGAAGCCAATTACCGGGCTGTTTTAGGCGTTTTAGGTCAGGATATCGAGTAAATGATTTTACAATGCGTAACGCTTTTTACCGGCCGTGATTCCTGCCGCGTGCCGATACACATCGCGTGTCGCAAAATATTCGGAAGTGAAAAATGAAACGGACCGTTTCGTCAAATATATATGTTTTGGGAAGGAAATAGACATTGGTTGTAAAACGTAAACGATTATCGAAAAAGACCCGTTGGATAGTGGTGATCATTATCCTGGTGGTTATTGGTGTTTTTGTCGTCGCGAATTTGAGAAAGTCGAATAGTGACGCCATCCGTGTGGAGACTGAAGAAGTGACCCGTCAGACCGTTGTACACAAGGTGAATGCCAGCGGTCAGATTCAGCCGGAAGTGGAAGTGAAAATCAGCGCCACCATTTCGGCCTGGATTACGGAAATTACGGTTCAGGAAGGGGACTATGTGGAGGTGGGACAGCTTTTAATCTCCCTCGATGAAAAACAATACAAAGCCTCAGTTGAACAGGCGAAATCTTCGGTGAAATCCGCAAAAGCCAGGTTGAAACAAATTAAAGCCCAGAGGGATCGGGTTGAGTCGTTATTCCAACAGGGACTTGTTTCGGCGCAGGAACTGGAATCCATAACAGCGGAATTCGAATTGGCTGAAAGCCAGTTGGAACAGGCCCAGGCTGCGCTGGAATCACGCGAAGATGAATTATCCAAAACGCGTATTACCGCGCCCCAGGCCGGCATTGTGACCAAAATAAATAAGGAAGTAGGCGAAATGGCTCTCGGTTCGGTCTTTCAGGCGGATGTATTGATGACGATTGCCGATCTGAGCCGCATGGAAGTGGTTGTGGATGTGAATGAGAATGATGTGGTTTCAGTGACCGAGGGAGATACGGCGGAGATTGAAATTGACGCCTTTCAGGATACAGTGTTTTACGGAATTGTCAGTGAAATCGCCCATGTGGCGGAAACCAAGGCCCTTGGCACGCAGGAACAGGTCACCAATTTTAAAGTGCGCATCCGGATACTTGAAGTACCGGATAAAATCCGTCCCGGGATGAGCGCCACGGCAAATATTATTACCGATATACGTCAAAATGTGTTGGCAATCCCGATCCAGGCCCTTACGATCCGCCCGGAAGGAGCGGAAAAAGAATCAATGAAAAAACGGAAAGGTAAGAAAACTCCGCGAAAAAGAGGGGAAAATCCGGGAAATAGAAGCAGAAAACGGAAGATGCAGGAAGTGGTCTTTGTTGTTTCGGATACATCCGCCAATGTCGATGATCAAAAGAATCTCGGAGAAAACCAAAAATACGCCCTGGTCCGTCCCGTTAAGGTTGGAATCGCCAGTGAAACCCATTATGAAGTTTTGAGTGGATTGAAGGAAGGGGATATCGTTATTACCGGCAGTTACAAGGCTATCAGTCGCGACTTGTATAACGATGCGGTGGTCGTGACGGGGAAGTCCGGGAATGATGAATGATCTGATTGTTTTGAAAGGTATCACGCGGGTTTATGAAGTCGGCACGGAAAGAATCCACGCGTTAGCCGGTGTCGATCTGACCATACGCCGGAACGAATATATTTCGACCATGGGGCCGTCTGGTTCCGGGAAGTCGACACTCATGAACATCATTGGTTGTCTGGATACACCCACCAGTGGTACGTACGAATTTGAGGGTGAACCGGTTCATGAGATGGACGACAACCAACTGGCGTCGATTCGTAATCGTAAGATCGGCTTTGTGTTTCAGACTTTTAATCTGCTCCCCAAGTTAACGGCGCTTCGAAATGTTGAATTGCCGCTTATCTATGCCAACGTTCCCCGTGATGAGCGCATGAAACGGGCGGAACGGGCATTGGAGCAAGTCGGGCTGACTGACCGCATGACCCACAAACCGAACGAATTATCCGGGGGACAACGACAGCGCGTGGCGATTGCGCGGGCATTGGTTACCAATCCTTCCGTTATTCTGGCGGACGAACCGACCGGAAATCTGGATTCAAAAAGCGGGGAGGATATCATGCGCTTGTTCGATGATCTTCATGAAGCGGGAAACACAATCATATTGGTGACGCATGAAAAATACATCGCCAACCATGCCCAACGGACACTGCATATCCTCGATGGAAAGATTAACGAAGACACGTTGAATGGGTAAGAGATGATTCGAAAGAATGAAATCGACAGCGATTTTGGCGATTGTGATTTTTCAGCGAACTGTGTTCGATGTGAATAAAGATTGTCGTTTCGGCAATAGAATGGGATTGTATTTCAATATTAACGATTTCGTAAAAGGTCTCATATTTTCATTGCGATCCCGCGTCAGCGGGAGAAGCAATCTCCATGACATCATTGTATTCTTCACGATTTCGTCGACATTTATTATCATTTGTCCCATTTGAAACGCATAGTGTAATCGTGTTCGGATTATTCATCGGTAATGCGAGAATCGCCCTGGAGGCGATTGTGGCCAATAAGGCGCGGACGCTGCTAACCACTCTGGGTATCATTATCGGTATTTTGGCTGTGACCCTGATGGGAACGTTAATCTCGGGGCTTGACCGGTCATTTGAAAGGAGTATGTCTTTTTTGGGAAGGGATGTGTTGTTTATTTCCAAGCATGAGTGGTTTGGCAACCAGGAATGGTGGGAAGTTCGAAACCGCCCGGATATCAAACTGGATTATGCCGAAAAATTAATGGAGTATTCGAAATACGTCCGGGCCGTGGCGCCGGTAATGCGGAGAAGAATGGAAGTGGTTCACAAAGAAGAAAGTTTGTCCGACGTAACGGTCGTAGGTACAACGCCGGAGTATATGCTGACGTCGACGATCGACATTGAAAACGGTCGTTTTATCACGAGTGGGGAAGAACGCTCGGGGTCACGGGTGGTTGTGATTGGATTTGATGTGGCTCAGGCCTTGTTTGAAGGTGAAAATCCCCTGGATAAAAAAATCAGGATGGGCCCCTACTCGTTCCGTGTGATCGGAGTGGTTGAAAAGCAGGGAAAATTCCTGGGGTTGTTCAGCTTGGATAACCAGGTGATTATACCTTTGGGGTCCTATTTACGGTTGTTTGCCCGCAGGGGCTGGATGCAATTGAATGTAAAGGTCGACAGTGACCATGTTTCCGAGGCCCGGGATGAAGTACGGGGAATTATGCGCCGTCTGCGCGGCCTGCATCCGCTGGAGAAAGACAATTTCGCCATTAACCAGCAGGACGCCTTTCGCAAACAATACGGCATGATCAAGTTGGCAATTGGAGGTACCGGTATCTTTATCACGATTCTCTCTCTGGTGGTAGGGGGAATCGGTATTATGAACATTATGTTTGTATCGGTAAAGGAACGCACCCGGGAAATCGGTGTGCGCAAAGCGATCGGGGCCACCCGTGCGGTCATTTTGCAGCAATTTCTCCTGGAAGCGGTATTCATTTGTTTAATCGGAGGAGTGACGGGGTTGCTCCTGGCTTACGGGGGGAGTCTTTTGATTGATAAGTATGTTTTCCCCTCCACGATGCCGGTTTGGCTGGCGATTGCATCTATGGGCTTGAGTATGCTGGTAGGTATTGTTTCCGGTTTGGCCCCTTCGTTTAAAGCCGCGCGCCTGGACCCGATTGAGGCCCTGCGCTATGAGTAAAAGTAAACGCAGTCACCTCAAGAATACCATCAAGGAAAGCCTGCGAATGGCTCTGGAGGCCATCCGTGACAATAAATTGCGTTCTGTTTTGACATTATTGGGGATTACCATCGGTGTCTTTTCGGTTATTGGCGTGATGACCGCTATCCGGACACTGGAAACATCGATTGAATCCGGTCTGAATGTGTTCGGTACCAATACCTTCCTGATTCAGAAATATCCGGTTGTGACGATCGGCGGCCATTCAAGGCGAAAGTACCGCAACCGGCGGAACATTACCTATGATCAATATGAAAAGCTGAAACAACAGGCCCGCCTGCCGATACTGATAAGCGTCATCGACGCCACCGCCGGTCAGACAATTAAGTATCGCGACCGGCAGGCGAAGAAAAACGTGTATCTGCAAGGCGGAGACGAAGGCAGTTTAAGAACGCTGAATACCTTTATCGGAGACGGTCGGAGCATAACCCAACATGACGTGGAATTTTCGCGCAGGGTTGCTGTTCTGGGGATGGATGCCGTCGACCAGTTATTCCCTTTCGAAGATCCGTTGGAAAAAACAATTACCATCGACGGAATCGGCTATCTGGTGGTCGGGGTAGCCGAACGAAAGGGGAAAATGTTCGGCCAGAGTCAGGATAATTACGTCATAATTCCGATTACGACCTATTTGCAACGCTATGGCAACCGGTGGACTTCCCTGAGCATAACGGTGGAGGCCCCGTCGGCGGAACTATACGACAGGACCAGGGATGAAGTAATTGGTATTTTGCGAATGATCCGAAAGGTTCCTCCCGGTAAAGAAAATGATTTTGAAGTGGCTTCCAACGCCCAGTTGATCGAAACTTTCGGTCAGTTCACCGTGGGGGTGAAACTATTCGCTTTAGCGATCAGCATTATTGCGCTGTTGGTGGCGGGAATCGGAATTATGAACATTATGTTGGTTTCGGTCAGCGAACGTATCAAGGAAATCGGTATCCGCAAGGCCATTGGGGCAACCCGCAGGGATATCCTGATTCAATTTCTGACCGAAGCCGTATTTCTAAGTGAATTCGGCGGAATTACCGGCGTTATTCTGGGTGTGTTGGGGGGGAACCTGGTTGCCATGGTTTTTCATATTCCGGCCGTAATTCCCCTGGACTGGGTGCTGATCGGGTTGGCGGTTTGTTCCGTTATTGGGGTCAGCTTCGGAATCTATCCGGCATATCGGGCGGCCAAATTGGATCCGATTACGTCATTAAGGTACGAGTGAAATTCGGCGAAGCGCCGGGGCCCAATCCGTTGGTTGGTAAGAGCCAATAACCAAGAGCCAAGAGCCAATAACCAAGAGCCAAGAGCCAAGAGCCAAGAGCCAAGAACCAAAAACCAAGAACCAGTCCGCCGTCGGAGAGGTCCGCCAACCGGATTTCACGTTTCACGCATCACGTTTCTCCTCCGTCGGGATCTCCACTTCGTTCCGACATGTATCACGTTTCAAATATAATAGTTTGGGATTATTTTCCTTTTTCTTGAAACAAGAAGGGGGTAGAGTCTAAATTTACCAACCGCTTTTGTTAATATATTGATGTCGAACGAAAACAAAATCACCACTCAGGAAGTCCGTAAAATAGCGCGTTTAGCCCGTTTAGCGTTGACCGATGATGAACTTACGCAATACACCGGGCAGTTAAACCGGATATTGGAATATATGGATCAGCTTGGCGAACTGGACACTTCAAACGTGGAACCGATGAGCCATGTGCTGAATCTGGTTAATGTGGCGCGGGACGATGTGCCCGGTCAAACGTTGGCATTGGAAACAGTACTGAAAAACGCTCCTGTGGAAAAAGACGGACATATCGCCGTACCGGCCGTGATCGGTAGTCAAGAGGCTGGAAAGAGGACCCGTTAAGTGGTTGTCGGAGTAATTCCGGCCCGTCTTCATTCCACCCGTTTCCCCCGTAAAATACTTGTCCCCATAAATAACAAACCGATGGTTGTTCATGTTTATGAAAGGGCGCAACAGGCGAAAAGCCTGGATCAGGTAATTATCGCGATTGATAATGAATCGGTGGTGGAAGCGCTTGAGCCGTATTCAGTCGAAACCGTTATGACGGCCGAAAATCATGCCTCGGGGACCGATCGCATAGCGGAAGTGGTTCGGGAAATGGAAGTGGATGTTGTGGTGAACATCCAGGGGGACGAGCCGTTTATCGATCCCCGTATTATTGATGAATTGGTTGGGGTATTTTCGGATAAACGGGTTGAAATGGGAACGGCCGTCAGTACGGTAATTACGGCGGAAGACCTCCTGGACCCGAATACCGTCAAAGTGCTGTTGGATATCCAACAGAATGCCGTCGTTTTCCGAAGGGAAGTGTTTGAAAAGGAGATCGGCGGCTATTATCGCCATATCGGTCTGTATGCTTTTCGCAAGGAAACCCTATTGAAATTCACACAACTTCGACCGACCCAAAATGAATTGCAATTTCATCTGGAGCAGTTTCGGGCGCTGGATAATGGCATCCCAATCCGCGCCGTCATTACCGATTACCCTTACCGGGGTATCGACACGGAGGAAGATATCCGGAAACTGCAATCCGAACGTGGTAAATGAAACAACGAACTAAAAACCTTGAAATATACTGGATAATACAATGACACCAAGACTTCCGGTTAAGTACATTTTTGTGTTAGGTGGGGTTATCTCCGGGCTGGGGAAAGGAATCGCCGCCGCCTCGATCGGCTACCTGTTGAAAAGTTCCGGCCTGCGGGTGACCATCCTCAAGTTGGACCCCTATTTGAACGTTGACCCGGGGACGATGAATCCGTACCAGCATGGTGAGGTGTTCGTCCTGGACGATGGTTCCGAGACCGATCTCGATCTGGGCCATTATGAACGCTTCATCGATTTGAATATGAGCAAGGACAACAATGCCACAACGGGACAGATTTACCAGTCGGTGTTGGATCGCGAGCGGGCCGGCGAATACCTGGGTGAGACCATTCAGGTAATTCCCCATATTACCGATGAAATAAAAAGGCGTATTAAGGCGGTAAACACTCCCAAAAAATACGATGTCGTGATCTGCGAGGTGGGCGGTACGGTGGGTGATATCGAAAGTTTGCCTTTCCTGGAAGCGATTCGCCAATTATCGGTGGAAGTAGGATATCATAACCACCAGATTATCCATGTGACATTGGTTCCCTATGTAAAAGCCAGTGAAGAATTGAAAACCAAGCCGACGCAGCATTCGGTGATGAAATTGCGCGAGATCGGACTGTCGCCGGATATTATCCTTTGCCGATCCGAATACCGGATCACCCAATCGGTGCGGAATAAGATCGCCCTTTTCTGTAATGTGTCCCCCAACCATGTTATCGAGGGGCGGGAGGTAAAAAGTATCTACGAAGTGCCGTTGGTTATGTATCAACAAAATATCGGACGCATTGTGGCGGAAAGGCTGGAATTACCCTGTGAACCGGATATTTCGAAGCTAAGGCAATTTATTGAACGTTATAAACATCCCGGTTGTACGGTGACCATCGCCATGTGCGGGAAATACACCGAGTTGCCGGATGCCTATAAGAGTGTGTTGGAGGCCTTCGTTCATGCCGGTGTGGAAAACAACGCCCGGGTAAAAGTGAAATGGGTGCCGACGGAAGAAATAACGAGTGACGACAGCGCCCGCGAAGCCTTCGCGGGCGTGAACGGTATTTTGCTCCTGCCCGGTTTCGGATCCCGCGGTTCGGAAGGAAAAGTTCTTTCGGCCAAATATGCCCGGGAGAACAAGATCCCCTACCTCGGAATCTGCCTCGGATTGCAGTGCGCGGTAATTGATTTTGCCCGAAATGTATGCGGTATGGAAGGAGCCAACAGCACCGAATTTACCCCGAAAACGAAATACCCGGTCATTGATCTCATGGAATCGCAACGAGCCATAAAAGCCAAGGGGGGAACCATGCGTTTGGGAGCTTATGAATGCCGGTTGATCCCGGGGACCAAAGCTTACGCGGCATATCGGAAAAAGAAAATTTCCGAGCGTCATCGCCATCGCTGGGAAGTAAACAATCGCTTCCGGGCAAGATTGGAAAAACACGGAATGGTTATTTCCGGCGTGAATCCCGAATTAAATTTGGTTGAAATAGTGGAAATACCGGATCATCCCTGGTTTGTTGCCAGCCAGTTTCACCCGGAATTGAAAAGTCGCGTAAACCGGGCGCACCCCCTGTTTCGCGAGTTTATCCACGCCGCGGTAAAATATAAAGAAACATTATAAGCAGGTTCCTTGCGTAATCTGTGAATAGTAACAGATGTGCTTTCTTGTCGGAATCCGCAACGGTTGGATATGCGGGTTTTCCGACTTTTAACCGGCAACACGCGGGGAAGGCAATAAAATCGGGCTAAAATAAATTCCTCTTTTGCTCCATACTGTTATTTGTAGGTATCTTTAACGATGAAGGACGTGCAAAAATCATGCCTACTGTCAAAGTAAACTCGGTAATATTCAAGGCCGATACCCTGCCGGTTATTGCCGGCCCATGTGTCATCGAGAGTCGCGACCATAGTTTGCGGATGGCTGAGGCAATCATTGAAATCACGAACCGGTTAGGCCTGCCGTATATTTTTAAAAGTTCGTTTGACAAAGCCAACCGGACATCGTTTTATTCCTTCCGCGGACCGGGATTGGAAGAGGGCTTGCGGATCTTAGCGGATGTAAAATCCACGATTGGTGTGTCGGTCCTTACCGATATTCATTTGCCGGATCAGGCGGATATGATAGCCGAAGTGGTGGACGTTTTGCAGGTACCGGCCTTTTTATGTCGCCAGACCGACCTGCTGACTGCCGCCGCCCGGACCGGGAAACCGGTTAATGTGAAAAAAGGACAATTTTTGTCTCCCTGGAAGATAAACGGGATTATCGAGAAGATTGAGGCAACGGGGAACCAAAAAATCCTTCTTACCGAACGCGGAACGACATTCGGTTACCATAGTCTGATTACGGATATGCGCGCCATCCCGATCATGCAGGGAACAGGATATCCGGTTATTTTTGATGCGACGCACAGCGCCCAGATGCCCGGTATGGGGGGTGAGAACACCGGTGGATTGAGGGAATACATTCCCACGTTGGTTCGCGCCGCGGTGGCCGCCGGATGTGATGGCCTGTTTCTGGAAGTGCATGATAACGTGGTTCAGGCCAAGTCCGATGCGGCTACGCAGTGGCCGTTGGATCAATTGGAAGAAATACTAACGGTGGCAAAACGAATTTTTGATGTGATAAGGAATCATGACAGAACAAATTAAAGAGCGGTTAGCCGCAATCAAGCTGATCATTAGCGACGTGGATGGTGTGTTAACGGATGGGACGGTTATAATGGGGGCCAACGGTAAGGAGTATAAGCGTTTCAGCATCACGGACGGCGCCGGTATTGCCGTTGCCAGGGCGCTGGGTATCCGGATCGCGTTCATTTCCGGGCGTTATTCCACAGCCACCGAAAGCAGGGCCAAAGAGTTGAATATTGAGGATGTGTACAACGGAACACTCAACAAGATTCCGCCCTACGAAGAATTAAAAACCAAGTATAATTTAACCGATGCCGATATCGCCTATGTCGGCGATGACCTGATTGACATTCCCGTGATGGAAAAGGCAGGGATTGCCATTGCGGTAAGAAATGCCTATCAGCCGGTGAAAAAAATTGCTCATTATATTACCGAAGCCAAAGGCGGCGAAGGAGCTTTGCGGGAAGCAATTGACTGGATCATCCAGAGCCAGGGCCGCTATGAGGAAGCGATCGCCGTATTAAAAAGGCGCCTGATCAACGAGTGATTATTTCAAGGAACCGGCGACGCGGTGTATGATGAAAGTAAAAAGCAACTGGTTTTTATTGTTTGTTATTTGCTGTTCGGACTGATATTTGTCGGCTGCCGTTCGGCGAATACGCAACTGCCCAATGAAACACGCGAAGGACGACCGGACCAGGAGAGCTGGGGAGTGGAAATTACTCTTACCGATGAAGGCATCAAGCGCGCCGTGGTAGTGGCCGACCATTTGGAAAAATACAATGAACGCCAATTCATTATGTTGGAAAATAATGTAGTGGTCGACTTTTACGATAATACCGAAAGCCACACCTCGCGTTTAACCGCTGAACGGGCTGAAATCGAAGAGCAGTCCAATTTTATGCGTGCGATGGGTCAGGTGGTGGTGGTGTCCGATAGCGGTGTGACGCTTTATACCGATACCCTGGCCTGGGATAACGAACTGGAGTTGATTTACACCGATGATTCCGTTATGGTGACCACCGAATTGCAAGACACCTTATATGGCGTAGGATTTGAATCGGATGTTCGTCTGGAATACTGGAAAATAACGCAACCCTCAGGAGTAACGGATCGTGGGGAAGAAGAATAGTCACCAAAAATTATCGGCGGTTAATTTACACAAGCAATACGGTCGGCGCTGGGTGGTGCGGAATGTTGATCTGGAAGTGAAAAAGGGAGAGATTGTGGGACTGCTGGGCCCGAACGGGGCCGGGAAAACCACAACCTTTTACATGATTACCGGGATGATCAAGCCCACCCGGGGAAAAGTCTTTATTGATGAGGACGATATAACCCATGACCCGATGTACCTTCGGTCCCGCAAGGGAATCGGATATCTGGCACAGGAACCATCAATTTTCAGCAAACTGACTGTTGAAGACAATCTCAGATTGGTGTTGGAGATGACGGGGATCTCAAAACAGGAACAAAAGGAAAAGTTGGAGCAGTTGCTGGAAGACCTTTCCGTCCGGCACCTGAGAAAAAGTAAGGGTTTCACCCTTTCCGGGGGTGAGCGGCGACGGGTGGAGATTTGCCGGTCGCTGGCCATGGATCCGGATTTTATTCTGTTGGACGAACCTTTCGCCGGGGTCGATCCCATCGCCGTGGAGGATATTCAATCGATTGTTCATTCGTTGAAAGATCGAAATATCGGTGTGTTGATTACCGATCACAATGTGCGCGAAACGTTATCCATTACGGATCGATCCTATCTTTTGTATGACGGACAAATCCTGAAAGCGGGGACATCCGATTTCCTGGCCAATGACAAAGAAGCCCGTCGACTGTATTTGGGAGAGAAATTCAGGTTAAACTAATGCCCCGACTGGAACAAAAACTTACCCAGAAACAGGTTCTGACACCGCAGCAGATCCTGCAGGCATCGTTGTTGCAGTTGAACACAATCAATCTGGAACAAAAAATCCTGGATGAACTGGAATCCAACCCGGTGTTGGAACCGGCTGAAACAACCCCGGAAGAAACACCCAAGGAAGAAGAAAAACCGGAAGATACATTGGACATACCGGATGACGACGATGAGTATGAACCGGCGAATATATATGACAATTCACAGCCGGAATGGAATCTTCCCATACCGGACCAACAGGATTTCGTCGAGGGTTTGGTCAAACAACTGGATTTGACGGATTTGACGGGAGAGGACCGCCTGATTGCGGAAGAGATATTATGGAATCTGGATGATCGTGGGTATCTTGTTACGGAATTGGTGTTGATTGCCGATCGATTTGGGAAGACCGAAGAAGAAATTCTGCCCATTTTGCGCGTGGTCCAGCATTTGGATCCTCCGGGAATCGCGGCCCGGAATCTTCAGGAATGCCTGCAAATTCAGTTAGACGACCAGCCGGACTCGTTGGCATACAGAATCGTCAGCCACCATTTCGATGACTTTGTAAACAAACGGTTTGAAGTTATTCAGAAGAGGGTGGGATGCACCAAGCAGGAACTTGCCGAGGCCATTGACGTTATATCGCATCTGAACCCGCGTCCCGGAGAGGGACGAATCTTCACTCGCGATGAACTGGTTGTCCCCGATTTGATTGTTCGTGAACAGGATGGGGAATGGCTGATCCAAACCAATGACGGGGGTTTGCCGGAATTACGGATTAGTCACGATTATCTGGAAATGATGGAGGCGAAATCCAAATTACCGGTGGATGCCCAACGATACCTGAAAAGAAAACTGGATTCCGGTCATTGGTTCATCCAGGCCATTCGTCAACGGCGGGAAACCATGAAGGCGGTAATGAAAGCCATCATCGATCGGCAACCGGAATTTTTTGCCGGAAACATTCATAAACTGCGTCCCATGAAACTACAGGATATCGCCGACGACATCGGCATGGATATTTCCACGGTAAGCAGGTCGACGCGCGGGAAATATGTCGATACCGTGTTTGGGGTTTTCGAACTGAAATCATTCTTTACCGAAGGGATGGCCCGCGAAGACGGTAGTATGGTGAGCACGCATCAAATAAAACGGGCGTTAAAAGAGATCATTGACAGGGAGGACAAACATCATCCTTTAAATGATGAAAAATTAGTGGAAGAATTAAAAGCACGAGGATATTCCGTTGCGCGACGGACCGTGGCTAAATACCGGGAACAAATGAATATTCCGGTTGCGCGTTTACGGCGTCAATTGTAGCGGAAAAGGAAGGAGAGACAATGTCATATCGAAGAATCATCATCGGTGATTCGGAAATTAAAATCCCGGATAAACTATTAACGTTAGGGGTGTTTCCGATTATCGGATTGGCAATATTACTTTGGTTGTTGACAGGATTTTATATTGTTGGTCCCGATGAAGTCGGGGTAGTAAGGACATTTGGAAAATTCAGTCGTACAGCTCAGTCCGGCTTGCGTTACCATTTGCCCTACCCCATTGAAAAGGTGGATACTCCCAAAGTAATGGAAGTTAAACGAGTCGAAGTGGGGTTCCGGACCCTGGGGAAAAATCAGTATCGAAAAATCGATCGGGAAAGCTTAATGCTGACCGGCGATGAAAATATCGTGGATGCTGAAATGATCGTCCAGTATAAGATCAAAAATCCGGCGGACTATTTGTTTAAATTTGTTAAGCCGATATTGACGGTCCGTGAAGCGGCGGAAGCTTCTTTACGAACGGTAGTAGGCCGGAATAAGATTGATGAAGCCCTTACGGCCGGTAAATTAATGATCCAGGAGGAAACCAAAGCGCTGTTACAGGATATTCTGGACAAATATCAGACCGGTATTCAAATCGTGGCCGTTCAGTTGCAGGCGGTTTCCCCTCCCAAGCCCGTGATCGCGGCCTTTAAAGACGTTGCTTCGGCCAAGGAAGATAAAAACCGGATGATAAACCAGGCGGAAGGATATCGGAATGATGTTATTCCCAAGGCCCGGGGACAGGCGCAGGCGTTGATCCGGGAAGCCGAAGGTTACCGGGAGGCCCGGATTAAACGCGCCGAAGGAGACGTGGCCAAGTTCAAAGCGATTCTGAAAGAATACCGCAAGGCCAAGAATATCACGAAGAAGCGGCTGTACCTGGAAGCCATGGAAGAAATTCTCCCGAATATCAAGAAGTATGTAATCCCGGATGGAAAGGATGGCAATTTGTTGAATTTATTAAATCTTGGATCAACCAAGGGAGGGGGTAAAAAATGAAAAAGGTGATTATAGGTGTTATCATCCTGGCTGTTTTGGTTGTATGGTCAACCGTTTTTACCGTGGATATGACCGAACAAGTGGTGATTTTGCAGTTTGGAAAACCGGTGCGTATTATCAAGGAACCGGGTCTGAATTTCAAGTTGCCGGCGCCGTTTCAAAATGCAATCGTGTTTGACAAACGACTGCTTGAGTACGATGTCCCTCCCGAAGAAATTTTAAGTAAGGATAAAAAAACGCTGATTGTGGATAATTACGTTCGCTGGCGGATCGTCGATCCCCTGTTGTTTTTGCAAACCGTACAGGCAATTCCCACGGCGGTAACCCGGCTGGACGATATCGTGTACTCCGAATTGCGTCGTGAGTTGGGTACTCACAACATGGTGGAAATCATCACCGAAAACCGGGAATTGATCATGGAAAAGGTGACGGAGGCCAGCAGCAAGGCCACGCAATCGTATGGTCTTGAAGTAGTGGATGTTCGTATCCGCCGTGTGGATCTACCGCCTGAAAATGAGAAATCCATCTATGCCCGTATGGACGCCGAACGGAAACGTAAGGCTAACAGGTTCCGCTCCGAAGGTTCGGAAGAAGCTCAGAAAATCCGGGCCAAAACCGATAAGGAGAAGACCATCATTCTGGCTGAATCTTATAAACAATCGGAGGAAATCCGTGGTGAAGGCGATGCCCGGGCGACGGAGATTTACGCCGGCGCTTATTCCGCCGACCCGGATTTCTATGAGTTTGTACGGACTCTGGAAGCCTATCGGAAGATCGTCGATGACCAAACAACGCTGGTATTACCGGCCGATTCAAAATTGTTCGAGATCTTGCAGGGGAAATAAGGAATGCGCGGCAAGGTTTCGGTCGGTGAAATATGCCGACGCTTTATCAATCGGGGGAACCCCGGAATGAAGGTTCCTGTTATGAGCGATCCCGGTCGGTTAAACCCCGACCGGGATCGCTGCATGCCGGAAGGATGAGTGAATATTTACTATTGAAACGATTACAATAATTATATAGGACAGTGTGAATGGAAAAACAATTTCATGCCACGACAATCCTGGGTGTGCGACGGAAAAACGACGTCGCTATCGGTGGGGACGGTCAGGTAACTTTTGGTGATATGGCGCTGAAACAAAAGGCGGTAAAAGTTCGTCGTTTTGATACGGAGCGTGGTCAGATTCTTGGTGGTTTTGCCGGCGCGGCGGCCGACGCGTTAACCCTGTTCGAAAAATTCGAACAGAAACTGGATGAATACGGCGGAGATTTGCGTCGTTCGGTCGTGGAGTTGGCCAAGGAATGGCGTACCGATAAATACCTGCGGCACCTAGATGCTTTGTTGGCATTAATGGATCGTAAAAACAGTTTTATTGTTTCCGGTGATGGAAATGTGATTGAGCCCGACGGGTCTGTAATTGCCATCGGATCCGGCGGCGGTTTCGCTCAATCAGCGGCCATCGCTTTTCTGGCAAGTACCAAACTGTCCGCGAAAGAGGTTGTTACACGATCACTGAAAATCGCCGCTGATCTTTGTATTTATACGAACGATTCAATAACGGTATTGGAGATAGAATGAAGGCTTTGACCCCGCGTGAGATTGTAAAAGAACTGGATAAATACATTGTCGGCCAGGAGAAGGCCAAGCGTGCGGTGGCTATCGCTTTGCGAAATCGCTGGCGTCGGCAACAGGTCCCGGCCAATATGCGGGACGAAATTGTGCCGAACAATATCATTTTGATCGGAACCACCGGTGTCGGGAAAACCGAAATTGCCCGTCGTCTGGCCAACCTGGCTCATGCTCCCTTCATTAAAGTCGAAGCCAGTAAGTTCACCGAGGTCGGTTACGTGGGGCGGGATGTGGAGTCGATTATTCGTGATTTGACCGATATTGCGGTAAACATGGTCCATGTGGAGAAAGAGAAGGAAGTGGCTTCCCGTGCCGAGGAACTGGCCCAGGAACGATTGCTGGATCTTCTGTTCCCGGGTGAAGGATTGAAGGACCGGAAACGAACGCCGGAGGCGAAGGAACGGTACGAACGCAACCGGCTGCGGTTACTGAAAAAACTGGAACGGGGAGATTTCGAAGATCGCGAACTGGAGATTGAAGTACCGGAAGATTCGTTTCCGATGATGCAGGTGTTTGGCCCGATGGGTATGGAGGATGTGGGGATCAATTTAAAGGAAATGATATCCAGCGTGATTCCGGGTTCGAAAAAACGCCGCCGCATGAAGGTTTCCGAAGCGCGTACGTTTTTGATCGAATCCGAAATACAGAAATTAATCGACCATGAGGAAGTGAATCGGATAGCGAAAGAACGGGTCGAAAATAACGGCATCGTCTTTTTGGATGAAATTGATAAAATCACCGATAGCAACGGCGGCGGCGCCGGTCCGGACGTAAGCCGGGAAGGTGTCCAGCGGGATTTGCTGCCGATTGTTGAAGGGAGCACGGTCCCGACGAAGTACGGCCTGGTGCGGACCGACCATATCCTTTTTATCGCCGCCGGGGCTTTTCACGTGGCAACGCCCTCGGATATGATTCCCGAACTGCAGGGCCGGTTTCCGATCCGGGTCGAAATGAATAAATTAAATACCGATGATTTCATCAAGATCCTGACTCATCCGAAAAATGCGTTAATCAAGCAGTATAAAGCCTTATTGGCCGCGGAAGGAGTGGAATTGGAATTCAATAGACCGGCTATCAGGGCCATTGCTGCAATTGCCACTGAAGTGAATAACAAAACCGAGAATATCGGCGCCCGACGTCTTCATACGATTATGACGAAACTCCTCGATGATTATCTCTTCGACCATTTTTCCGGGAAGAAGAAAAAAATCGCGATCACCAAAAAAATTGTCGAAGAAAAATTAGCCGGTATTGCTAAAGATCAAGACCTGAGCCGCTATATTCTGTAAAGATTCGGGGACGATTAATAAAATCGAATGATAATAAACTTCAGGATAACCAGATGAAACGTGATTTCTTACATATCACCGATTTCTCAAAGGAAGAGCTTTGGGAAACTCTGAACCTGGCGAAGGAAATCAAGACCCATTTCAGGAACCGGGAATCGTACACGCCGTTCCGGGGGCGTTCCCTGGCCATGGTTTTTGCCAAACCGTCGGCCCGGACACGGGTTTCGTTTGAAACCGGATTCACCTGGATGGGTGGGCACGCTCTTTATCTTGGGCCCAGTGACATCGGTATCGGAAAAAGGGAAGCGATCAAGGATATCGCCCGGGTATTCAGCCGCTACAACGATATCCTGATGGCCCGTTTGTTTGACCATAAACATATTCTGGAGCTGGCAAAGTATGCTTCCATACCGGTCATTAACGGGTTAACCGATTACAATCATCCCTGCCAGATCATGGCCGATATCCTCACGATTTGGGAGCACCGGGGCCATTTGAACGATTTGAAAATTGTGTACGTGGGGGATGGAAATAATATTGTACACTCCTGGCTGCGATTGGCTGTTAAGTTCCCCATGGAATTTGTCTGCGCCTGTCCGGAAGGGTACGAACCGGATGGGGATACGGTGCGATTGGCGCAGGAGTCCGGTATTTCAACAGTGAAAATAACCTCCGATCCGTACGCGGCGGTACGAGACGCGGATGTGGTTTATACCGACGTATGGGCTTCCATGGGCCAGAAGGAGGAAGCCGAAGAACGGGCCCTGGTTTTCCGTGACTTCCAGGTAAATGAAGCGCTGATGAAAGCCACCGGGAAAGAAACCCTCTTCATGCATTGTCTCCCGGCCGAACGGGGACGGGAAGTGACGGATGGTGTGATGGAAGCGGAATATTCGATCGTTTTCGACCAGGCGGAAAACCGGATGCACGCCCAGAATGCGATTATGGTCATGCTGACGCAAAGAATGTAGGAGACACAACCCCTTTTCACACACCGCGTAATCGGGCTAAAGCCGGAAAAATAATCATATCTGAAACGTGAAACGTCATTTTGGTTCTTGGCTCTTGGCTCTTGGCTCTTGGCTCTTTAAACCGGAATCTATTTGGTTTCTTCCCAACGAACAGTATAGGTACGATAAGCCACTTTCGATCCCTCGGGCAGCGGCACCGTAATTTTAAAATTTACCGTTTGTTCCGGAATGATCGCCGTATCGGTGATTACCCCGGACTCATATTTAACTTCCTTGCCGCCGACAAAAACCGAATCGCGTGCCACGAGTTCCGTGGTATTTGTCCATAAATGGGCAATGACGCGAACAAAGTCGGCACGTTTTTGGCCGACATTTTTCACGGCGCCGCTGATTTCTTCGCGGTCCGGATAAGCGTTCACAAACGGTTCCCCCAGCAATTCAACCTGCGCCGCCGGGGGTGATTCTTTCTCGATCCGGACAACATGGTTCCGGTCAATCGCCAGGCGCCCGATGCTTGTTCTGACAATTATTTGATCGGCCGTTTCACTGATAATTTCGCCCAGAACAACGGATCCGTTTTGGAGCGTGATCCGGTTTTGTATTTCGGGCATCCTGATCAGATCCAGGAGCTTCTCGTCAATTTGGGGCATGACCCGTTGTTTCTGGTAAATCTTAATTACTTGTTTCAGCGAATCAATTTGTGTTTGAAGCTGGTTGATATTGGATTTGTATTCAAAAAAGGGAACCCCGAATTGGAGTGTCTCCGGCGGAGTAGTGGTGGTACGAAGAGCGGGAAGCGAATCCGGAAAGACGGTGGCTGAATCGTTTGCGGTCGGTATTAACCGGGTGGTATCACCGGCCTGTCCCCAAAGGGCGCCGGCAATTAACAACATGGCGATCAGGAAACGGTGAATCATGGCCGGGTCGCGTTTTTATGGGCCCGGAACGCCAGACGCCTGCGCTCTTCGGAATACCGGGCCGTCATTCCCAGCTCGTCAATCAGCGAATAAATAGGACGGTATAGGCGATAATTCTTTGCCTCTCCCAGCAAAGGGAGAAGTTTGTCTATCACCGCGGGATCGTTAAATTGTCCCAATTTACGAATGGCTTTTTTCCGGAGGGAAAGTGGGTAGTCGTTATTCAGGGCGATCTCCGAAAGAGTTAACTTGACCTCGGGATCATCGAAATCTCCCAGGGCATCCATCAGGGTATTCAATAAGCTGAAATATTGTTTTTTGCCGGTATTATAGGTGTCCAGTAGCGTCAGGATTAATTTTTCTTCCTTCACCCCGGCAAGGGTGTTGAGAGCGAAATCGCGGACTTCGAGATTTGTGGTCGGATCTCCCAGCAGTTCCGTGAAAGCGCTGACAACTTCGGTGGAATTTTTCTTGCCGAGAATCTCAACCGCGCGGTTGCGAACGCCGATACTGACATCGGGATCTTTGGCAATGTTCAGTAAAACCGGGATTACTTCCTCATTCCCCAAAGCGCCCAGGGTTTCGGTGAGTAATTTTTCGGTGCGGGAGAGGTTTGCCCTGGCCACTTCGTATAAATCCAACAGGGCAAGCAGTTGGTCCTTGGTACGAACTTTATTAAGGTATTTTACCAGGGTTAAATGAAGTTGGTTGGACTTTTTCTCCACGTTGTGCATGGCCTGCACCATTGCTTCCGGCGCTTTTGGGTTTTCACGGAATTCGGCCAATAATTCGATTGAGGCTTCCATAAAAGTAATGTCCATCGCGTCGGCGTTTGATACAACCTTGGCAATGGCATTCAGGGCCGTGGGATGCTGGGTTTCCGCCAGGGCTTTACCCGCAGCGATACGGACATCGAAAGGTTGGTTGGAATCATTGTAGATACTGATTAATTCTTCCAACGCCTGAACGCGACCGTCCTGATAGGCCATGCGCAGTTTCTCAATATCGCTGTGCATGAGTTCACCATAACCCTTTTTCCCTCTTCCAAACAGGGTCAGTTGTTTGACCTTGGAACAGGCCGAAAAAAGCAGCAATCCCGATAGAAAAATGGTTAGAAGTTTATTCATCGGTTTCCCATTGCCGGAGCACGAAATCTTGCCCGTCAAAATAACCATAAGAATTGTTATGAATCCAGTCGCCCAGAATTACCAATCGTCCACCCCCCACGGCTAAATCAACAGCCTGGTGATAATGCCCGGTAATTACGTAATCGTATCCGTTCATCATATGACTTAAAGCGTAGGTTTTTAATTCCCCCTGTACCCGCAGATTATAGGCTTCGGGATGCGTATTCTGGTGCCCGCGATTGGCGATCCATTGGGCGAAGTTATACCCAATCGTCGGATGTAACCAACGGTAGAACCATATAAAGACCGGGTTTCGAATGATTGCTTTCAATAGGCGATAACCTTTATCCCAGGAAATAATACCGTCACCGTGGGTTACGTAGAATTTCTTGCCGGCTAATTCGAACGAGGTGTCGTTAAAATATGTCTTTGTGGTCAGCGTGTCGGTAACGAAATCCAACACCCAGTAATCGTGGTTTCCCAACACGTAATGGATTTCAATCCCCTGTTGCTTTAGTTGGTGAAGTTTGCTGAAAAATTCAAAATACATCTTGGGAATCAGGTGGGGATACTCGAAATAGAAGTTGAATAAATCCCCCACGATAAACAACGACCCCCCGGTTTGGACAATCTGTTGGAAAAACCGGAACAACCTTTGCTGTCGTTCAATCCCTTGCCGGGTTGGTGACAGCATTAAATGAATGTCGGAAATAAAATAAACGGGTAAACGCATGAACGGGCGAACTTAGCGTTTCGAACCGGTTCAGGCAAATAAATTGTCAGGCGGATTGGCGCTGTCAATGGGGACTGTTTCGGATCCCTTTACCCGACGAAAATCCGGGGGGAAGGAAACCGTTTCGAGGAAGCTGGGGTTTTTGCCGATGTCCGTCCCGCTTATATGGCGGGATTGATGAAACGGGATAAGTGATTAATCCTGGGAGTAGACGATTTTGTTATTAGTAAAAAAAAGCTCATTTACGATTACCGTCCGAGTGGAAATATCGGGTATGTCGTTTTGGATGGAACGGATTATTTGGTTCAGTTCCTGAATGGATCTGGTATATATTCTGACCGTAATATATTTTTCACCAACCGTTGTATTCGCCGACCGGACACCATTGATCGTGGAGATATAATCCAGGGCCCGTTTTTCCACTTCAGGGGTGAAAGACCGTTTAAATATGATATCGACATAGGCAATGATTCCTCTACCGAGGCGTTCATGATCCAGGTCGGCACAAAATCTGCGAATAAATCCATTGTCGATCATTTTTTTCACGCGTCGACTGACGGCCTGCCTGGTTAGTCCAACCTTTTTCCCAAGATTTTGAAATGGAATCCGGCCATCTTCCTGCAGGATATCCAATATTCTGTAATCAATGTCATCCAACATGATGAATGTCCGGGTTGTTAATAATTCTGACCATATTTGAAATTTTTTTCATGCTCAACAAACACACAAATATAATGAGCAGTATTGCATAATGCAATTAATACTGATATATGATTGCTATATGCAACCAATCATGTATAAATAGTTGCAAATTTGAGAAATATATTTTAAAATGATTGCGTATAGACTACTGCTTGATACAATTACATCCCTTCGGCCCGTAAGGATATACTTAAAAAGAAAGATCAGGTATGCCCGCATTCAACATAAATCTTATCGATTTATCTATTGTAGGTGTCTATGTCATATTCATTGTCGCACTCGGTTTGCACTTCGCAAAAAAGCACGAAAGTGCGGAGGAATATTTCCTGGGCGGCCGCAGGTTTACCTGGCCTATCATTGGTTTATCGCTTTATGCTTCCAATATGTCAAGCAGCAGCCTGGTGGGATTGGCCGGCAGCGCCTATGGAACGGGCATATCGGTGTACAACTACGAGTGGATGGCTGCCATTATACTGATTTTTTTTGCTATCTTTTTTCTACCGTATTTTCTACGATCACAGGTGTACACCATGCCCGAATTCCTGGAGAAACGCTACGACAGCAGGGCCCGTTATTATTTCTCAGCGCTGAATATTTTTATGACGATTGTGATTGATACCGCCGGAACATTGTATGCCGGGGCGTTGATTATTAACCTTATTTTTCCCGCCATCCCCCTATGGCAAACGATGCTGGCCCTGGCATTGGTCGCGGGAGCCTACACCATTGCCGGAGGGTTATCCGCGGTGGTTTATACCGATGCGATACAGGCCGTACTTCTCACCGCGGGCGCTGTCATAATCGCGATAGTGGCATTTGTTAAGGTTGGCTCCTGGAGTGCCGTGACCGCGGTAACGCCCCCGGAAATGCTTAGTGTGTTTATGCCTTTGGATGATTCCTTCCTCCCCTGGCTTGGGATCTTAACCGGTGTCCCCATACTGGGGTTTTATTTTTGGTGCACGAATCAGTTCATGGTCCAGCGTGTACTTGGGGCGAAGAGCATTGAGCACGGACGCTGGGGGGCGTTGTTTGCCGGGTTGCTTAAACTGCCGGTGATTTTCATCATGGTTTTGCCCGGAACCATGGCCAGGGTTTTGTACCCTGATTTGCCACGTGCCGATTTGGCGTTCCCCAGCCTGATGTTCGGTCTCCTGCCGGTGGGTGTCCGGGGATTTATAATGGCGGGCCTTTTGGCGGCCATCATGTCCAGTATTGACTCCACTCTGAATTCCGCTTCCACGTTGCTTACCATGGATTTCTTTAAGAAACTCCGTCCGAAAACGAGCAGCGAGGGATTAATGTGGGCCGGGCGTATTTTTACCTTTGTGTTTATGGCGTTGGCGGCAGCCTGGGCGCCGCAAATCCTCAAATTCCCCTCCCTGTTTCAATATCTGCAGACGGTTCTGGCATATGCCAGCCCACCCATCGTGGCACTGTTTCTGGTGGGATTGTTCTGGAAACGGGCGAATGCCCAGGGCGCTTTCGCGGGAATTGTCGTCGGGTTCATTTTTGGCCTTGGCCAATTTATCATCCGGATAATCGCTCCGGATACCACATGGTTGCCGGATATTCATTTCCTTTATATGGCCCTTATTCTGCTTATATTAACAACCCTGACAATTATAACGGCAAGTTTGCTGACATCGGCGCCGGATAATGAAAAAGTTAAAGCCTATATCTGGAAACGGTCAGACTATGACGCGGAAACCAAAGAATTGGCCTTGTTGCCCTGGTATAAAAATTTTCGTGTTCAAGCCGCTATATTATTTGTTCTAACCGTTCTGTTTGTCGGAATGTTTGCCTAACCAAAGTCCTGCCGGTTATGTATCTTCGGATTGATCTTTCTGAACTGAAAACATTCGCTCAATTATTATTTGCGCGATTTATTATCCCAAGTGTTATTATTATGCGTCTGCCGGCGCGCTGAAAGAGAAAGGTGATGAAAATGAAAAAAATATTATTCGTTGTGGCCATTCTCCTGGTTTTAACCGGTGGTTGCGAAAACACAAATCGGAGTTCGCTTGGAAAGTTGACTCCTCCTGACGGGAATAATGTATTGGTTGTTGCTCATCGTGGTTATTGGAGAACCGCTCCCGAAAATTCATTGCAGGCAATTGAAAACAGCATTGAAATAGGTGCCGATATAGTCGAAATTGATGTCCGGAAGACAAAAGATAATCAATTTGTATTAATGCACGACGAAACGGTTGATAGAACCACGAATGGGAGCGGAAAGGTTGAAGATTATACATTGGATTCATTAAAACAATTGTATCTGAAAGATGTTACCGGGGCGCTGACCCAACAGAAAATCCCAACCTTGAAAGAGGTTATGCTTTTAGCGAAAGGTAGAATACTGGTAAACCTGGATAAAAGTGAAAATTATATTTCCGAAGTGTATGAATTGTTACGGGAAACCGGGACCGTGCAACAGGCAATCTTTAAAGGATCAAAACCGATTTCGATCGTACGGCAAAAATACGGATCGGTTTTGGACAGTATCGTTTATATGCCCATTGTAAACCGGGAAACGAGCCCGACGGCGGATTATATAAACGAATTTGAAAAAGGTATTAATCCGATGGCTTATGAAGTAATATATGAGACAGAGGATTCACCGATAATAGAATATATTGAAACCATTAAGGAAAACAAGGACCATGTTTGGGTAAATACTTTATGGGCTTCACTATGTGCCGGACGCGATGATGACAAAGCAGTCGACAATCCTGACGAAGCGTGGGGCTGGGTAATACAAAACGGAGCCACCATTCTCCAGACTGATCGGCCGAAACTGATGTTGTCGTATTTAAGAAAAAAAGGATTGCATAAATGAAAGCGGGACGGCATCCGATAATCATTACCCGCGAGTCGGACCTTGGTTTTGGAAACGAAGTGATAAATAATTATGAACAATAGGAGATTTTCATGTTGGATGTCATCATAGTATTCGCATTTATAATCTACAGCATCGGTTCCGGTTTCAGGGCCAAATCCAAGGCTTCCGAAAACCTGGAGGAGTATTTTTTGGCCGGCCGTACCGTCAGCGGCTGGAAAGCAGGTTTCAGTATGGCTGCCACGCAATATGCCGCGGATACTCCCCTGTTGGTCACGGGATTGATTGCCACCGGGGGTATTTTCATGCTCTGGCGGCTCTGGATTTACGGCCTGGCGTTTTTAATGATGGGGTTCATCCTGGGCCGGGCCTGGCGCCGCGCGATGGTGTTAACCGATGCCGAATTAACCGAAATCCGTTATAGTGGTGAAGGTGTGTTGGCCCTGAGAAGCTTAAAGGCTATTTATTACGGCACGGTGATAAACTGCACCGTGATGGCTATGGTGCTGGTGGCCGCCACCCGGATATCGGAGACGTTCCTCTACTGGCATTTGTGGCTGCCGCAAGGGCTTTACAGCACCATTCTGGGTTGGATTCAGGCGATGGGAATTAATCTTTCGTCCGGGGCAACCCATTTGGATCCGATGGTGGCTACCACGAATAACGTTATCAGTATTTTAGTGATTGTGGCTTTCACGGCCCTTTATTCCACAACCGGTGGGTTGCGCAGTGTTATTGCCACGGACGTCGTTCAGTTCTCGATAGCAATGGTTGCGACGTTGATTTACGCTGTTGTCGCCGTGTCCCGGGCCGGCGGACTCGATACCATGATTGATAAAATGGTATCCCTGTATGGCGCGGCCCGGACAAGTGAAATTCTTTCCTTCAGTCCCGATGGCTGGGATATGTTGTGGCCTTTTCTGATTCTCATCGGATTGCAGTGGTTCTTCCAGATGAACAGTGATGGTACCGGTTACCTGGCACAACGGACCATGGCCTGCCGGACGGATCGGGGCGCACGCTCGGCGGGGTTCATTTTCACGGTGGCACAGGTCCTTATTCGCAGTCTGTTCTGGTTACCTATCGGAATAGCGCTGTTGGTGATTTATCCCTACGAAGCAAGTGCCGTTGGCAAGGAAACGTTTGTCTCCAGTCGTGAAATATTGTTTGCTACCGGAATAAAGGAATTATTACCGGTCGGAATAAAAGGGCTCATGCTCACCGGTTTGCTTGCCGCTTTGGCGTCGACGATCGACACGCATCTTACCTGGGGCGCCAGTTACTGGAGTAACGATATTTATTTACGCCTGATAAACAAAACATGGTTAAAGCGTAAACCCTCATCAAAAGAACTGGTAATCGTTGCCCGCCTCTCGAACATTCTGATCCTGGCAATCGCCCTCACGATCATGGCCAACCTCGGTTCCATTCAGACGGCATGGTACATTACCCTGCTGTTTGGCGCCGGCACAGGTTCGGTATTGATTCTCAGGTGGTTCTGGGAAAGGATCAACCTCTATTCCGAACTGGCTGCCATGGCCGCTTCACTGATTATCGCCCCCATCATCCTGTTTACGGTTGACGCGGAATGGCTCAAATTATTGTTGATGTCGGCCTCCTCCACCGTGATCGTGCTGATCGTAACCTGGTTAACGCCGGATACCGACAAGGATGTTTTGGATCGTTTCTACCAACGGGTCGAGCCTCCCGGTCTTTGGCGAAAAACCGCTGCCAGGTTAGAACTGGATGTCCAAAACCCAGGGCGGGAATTTCGCCAGGGCGCTTATCTGGTACTGACTACCGCCGCGACCGTATACTTGCTGTTGGTGGGAATCGGCAAATTGATGCTCCCGGATCCCCTGGGCTCGTCCCTGTGGGCCTGGATTTACGTACTCCTGGGAATCGCCAGTGTCCCCCTGTGGTGGAAAAAGGTGTTCGCGTAAAATAAGCGCGAGCGTAAAAACTGTTCATTAATTTTATTTCGAAATTCAGGAAATCCTTATGTCAAAACTATCATTCACGGCCGTTATTTTTGATCTGGACGGTGTCATTACCCAAACCGCGCTGGTTCACAGCCGGGCCTGGAAGGAAATGTTCGATGAATATCTGCGCTTCCGCGAAAAACAATATGGCGAACCGTTCCGGGAATTCACCCATGATCGTGACTACCTTCCGTACGTTGATGGAAAACCAAGATACGAAGGGGTGCAATCGTTCCTGAAAGCAAGGGGCATCGATATTCCCCGGGGAGATCCCCAGGATCCTCCGGATGAGGAAACCGTCTGTGGTCTGGGAAACCGGAAAAATCAAAAATTCAATGAAGTCCTGGAACGGGATGGAGTCGCGGTATACAAGAGCACGGTTTCGTTGGTCAAACAGTTGAAGGATGAAGGGATTCGTGTCGGTGTGGCTTCTTCCAGCAAGAATTGCAAGACGATCCTGGAAACGGCCGGGATAGAGGACCTTTTTGAAGTGCGCATCGACGGCGTTTCATCGGTCGAACTCAATCTGAAAGGGAAACCGGAACCGGATATTTTCACTACCGCCTGCGATTATCTGGGCGCTGCATACGATCGGTCGGTTGTGGTGGAGGATGCCGTGGCCGGTGTTCAGGCCGGCGCCAACGGCAACTTCGGTTTGGTTGTGGGGGTCGCGCGCGAAAACAATGAACGGGAATTGAAATTGAACGGCGCCGATATTGTGGTGCGGGACCTGGAGGAAATCGGTATCGAAAAAATCGAGGAATGGTTTCGCAAGGGGTTGGAAGAGGATCAATGGAGTCTTAATTATTATGACTACGTTCCCGAGCGGGAACGAACCCGGGAAGCATTGTGCACTGTCGGCAACGGGTATTTCGGTACGCGGGGAGCGGCGGAAGAATCCGGGGCCGATACGATTCATTATCCCGGCACCTATCTCGCGGGAGTCTACAACCGGTTGCAGTCCGAAATCCACGGCAAAAACATCGTTAACGAAGATCTGGTCAACTGTCCCAACTGGTTGCCGATCCGGTGGCGAATCGGGGCCGGCCCCTGGACGGAACCGAATAACGTGGAAATAATCGATTTCCATCACCGGCTTGATCTGAAAGGCGGAATTCTGCACCGTAACATGGTCGTACGCGATGAAAAAGGACGGGAAACACGGGTGGAATCGGAACGCCTGGCCAGCATGGCCGATCCGCATTGCGCCGCCCTCCGATACCGTTTGACCCCCCTCAATTACAACGCCACGATCACGGTCCGTTCGGGCCTTGTGTACGACGTTACCAATACGGGCGTTGAACGATACCGGGACCTGGCAAACCGGCATCTCGAACTTATCGCAAAAGGCGGTGACGGAAATTCCGTCTACGTTCTCATGGAAACGAATCAATCCGGGATACGGATTGCCGAGGCCGCGAAAACTTTGGCTTTCGTCGCGAATCAGGAAGAGAATGCGGACGGTATTTTAACGGAAGTTGAAGGTGGAATATTTACCGGCATTACCACGCCTCTGACCACCGGACAAACGCTGACGATAGAAAAACTGGTATCCATTTATTCCTCGCAGGACACGGATGAGAAGGATCCCCTGACGGCGGCGCGGAACTGTGTCGAAACATTAAGAAGATACCGTGGAGTTAAACAAGACAGCGAAAAGGCCTGGGAATCCATCTGGCGGGAAACCGATATACGGATCACGGGTGACCGGTTTGCGCAAAAACTGATCAGGTTGAATCAGTACCACCTTCTGATCACAAGATCAATTCACAACGTTGGGATTGACTGGGGCATACCGGCCCGCGGTCTTCATGGCGAGGCCTATCGGGGTCATATTTTCTGGGACGAATTGTTTTGTCTCCCTTTCTATTGTCTGCATCTCCCGGAAACGGCGAAATCAACGCTGCTTTATCGCTACCGGCGCCTTGACAAAGCCCGGGAGGCTGCCGGGGATAGCGGATACCGCGGCGCCATGTTTCCCTGGCAAAGCGGCAGCGACGGGAGCGAAACAACCCAAAAGTTCCATCTGAATCCGCTGTCAGGCGAATGGGGGGAAGACCACAGTTATTTGCAACGGCATGTATCGATCGCGGTTGCCTGGAATGTCTGGAATTATTATCAAATGACGGCGGACAGGGAATTCCTGGCCCGGTACGGGGCCGAAGTGTTCTTTGAGGTCGCCCGGTTCCTGGCCAGCCTGACAACATTCAATCCGCGAACGGAACGGTATGATATTGAAAAGGTCATGGGACCCGACGAGTTTCACGAAGGGTATCCGGATGCCCGGGAGGCGGGGCTGAGAAATAACGGTTACACCAACCTCATGGCGGCCTGGGTGTTCGACAAGGCGCAGGAACTTCTTGGTCTGCTTTCTCCCGGCGCCCGACAATCGGTCATGGAAAAGATCGGTCTCACGAGCGAAGAAATGTCACGCTGGAAAGACATCGGCAACAAATTGACGATCGGGATTTCCGCTCAGGGCGTCATTGAACAATTTGACGGGTTTTTCGCGCTGAAGGAATTGGATTGGGACGACTATCGGGAGCGCTATGGAAATCTTTCCCGGCTGGACCGGATCCTGAAAGCCGAAGGCGATTCTCCGGACCGGTACAAGGTCCTCAAACAGGCCGACACGCTGATGCTGTTTTATCTCCTGGATCCGGAGGAAGTGCGATCCATCCTCATGGAACTTGGCTATTCCGCGGACGATCAAATCCTGAAGAAGAATTTCGATTATTATTTTCAACGAACCTCCCACGGCTCAACGCTTAGCTTCATCGTGCACGCGGCGTTGGCGAATGAAACCGAATATACCCGCCGGGCATGGGAAATGTTTCAGCAATCCCTGTGCAGTGATTATCGCGATATTCAGGGGGGAACCACGGGAGAGGGCATCCATACCGGTGTGATGGGAGGGGCGATCATGCACGTGTTGAACGCCTATGCCGGCCTGGATTTTTCCGGGGAAAGGCTGCAAATCAATCCCGCTTTACCACGGACGTGGCGGGAGATACGGTTTAACGTTATTTTCCGTAAGGTCGGCTATCGATTACGGATTACTTCCAATAGAATCGAAATTACCGCCGGGGAACGCAATGCCGATCCGGTCGATATTGAAGTCCTTGGTAAAAGGTATTCCCTTCAAACTGGTGTTTCTTTGGAAATAGAATTAACCAGTAAAAATGGATCGTAAACATATCGAAATTGAAAAAGACTTAGAACTAGGCAAAGGCTGAGGAGAAATTCCAGTTGCATTACTCCGGCATATCTTAATCGTTTTAAATAATGGAATTTCCAATTTTTAATACCCTCGCCTGCAACTTAGCCTTAATGAATACTAAAAATGGAAAATGCGATAATTTGGGAATAGACATAACATGAAAGCAGGAGCAAAAACATGATTGGTGACGTACTCTTAATTACGGAAAAACATACCCGCGCGGCTTCGCAGTTAAAGGAAATAATCAAACAACGGAAGGCGGAAAAACCGGTGGTTGCCATTGCCGGAGAATCGGGCAGCGGAAAATCAGAGGTTGCTCATGAGCTGCGCCGACTGTTAAAAAAAGATGGCTACCTGGTTAAAATCCTTCACGGCGACAACTACTATAAAACATCACCGACCGAAAGAACCGCCTGGCGAAAAAAACACGGGATCGAAAGCATCGGTGAAAATGAATACGATTGGGAGTTGCTCAAGGGGAACATTGAGGATTTTCAAAAGGGAAGGGAGTCGGTTTTACCTTTTTTAGACCTGTTTACGAACCAGAGAGACCGGTTAATCACCGATTTCAAGGATATTAATGTGCTTATCCTGGAAGGACTCTATTGCCTGCGCGCGCCGGCGGATTTGAAAGTGTTAATCGATCTGACTTACCACGAAACAAAGAAAGCGCAAATCGTGAGGGGCAAGGAGACCCTTGATGAATACCGGTTACAGGTACTCGAACGTGAACATCAGGTAATCCAGTCGCACCGATCATTAGCGAATTTTTTGATTACCAGGGATTACAATGTTATCGAACAGGGGCTATCCTGATGAAAGTTAATAACTGACATTATCCACTTCGAAAAGCGTGAAGCGTGAAACGCGAATTTTGATTCAGAGGTCAGAAACTTGAAATTTTGATGTATGTTCTTGTAAGGACTCCCTTGTCATTGCCATATGGCACAATTTTAGGCGTTAAATAATATCTGTCCGTGTCCTTTTCGGGTTTGTGGAATCTCTTTTCTTGACGTATCTGTGATGGTTTATCGGAACGGGTACAATCTTATTCTATTTCTTTTATGAAAATATTCCTGAAGGAAACGGAAGTCTCCCAGTCGTGATTTTGCAGACCGATGTACCCTTCCCTGGCAAAATCCGCGACCTTCCCCCGGGGTTCGGCCATCCAGTCAATGACCTCTTTACCATTTAATTCCACCCGGATATTGGATCCCTTGAATGTAATCTTGTAATGGTTCCATTCCCCCGTGGGCCTGGACGCGTTCATTTTCGGTGCTTCGGCGTCGTAGACGGCGGCCGTCTTGTGAACACCTTCGCTGGCGTCATCGATCTGTATTTCAAAAGAGTGATAAATATAGTTGTCGCTCACCGGCACGTCGGGGACCCTCAAAAATATTCCCGAATTGGATTTGAAATCGGAGCACTTGAAATCAAGTTCCAACACGAAGTCCTTGTACTTTTTTACACTGTACCAAAGCAGTCCCATTCCACCATGCGTTTTAAGAACGCCGGTTTCCCGGTCTAACTCAAAGTAACCCGGGCCGTAGTGGTTCCAGCCGTGTTTGGCGTACTTGCCCTGCCGGAAGCTGAGCAGTTCCTCGTAGCCTTTGTAGTATGTGATACTATCGATGTATTCCAGCCCCTTGCGGATGATTTGTGAAGGGTTAAAGGTTTCGTCTTCCTGCTCGAGCTCAATGGCGAGGATGCCGTCAAAATGCTGCAGGGTCAGTTCCGCCAGGAGGTCGTGGATATTGGTCTTGCCCCGGCCGAAAGGAACGGTGCGGGCATCTTTGGAGCCAAATGTGTCCAGATCTTCCAGATGCACATCGAGAATCCGGCCCTTTAACATTCTGAGCCCATCAATAACGTTCACCCCCGTTCTTACCCAGTGGCCCACATCGGCACAGGCCCCGATGCGCGGGTCCAGGCCGTTTACAACCCTCAGAACCGCTTCGGGACGGGCATACCTGGACGGCGCCGGATGATTGTGAACGGCCACGCGAATGTTGTATTCCTTCACCATCTTTTCGATAAGCGAAAAGTCGTCGTAGTCCGGTTCCGTCACAATCGTCCGGATGCCCATCTTTTTCGCGAAATCGAAGACTTCGCGCATACTCTGTTCGTTGTTCTCGAACTTCACCACGCCGTAGCCGGCCAGTGTGATCCCGGCTTTCCCGAGGGCTTGTTTAACGGCGTCCATCTGTTTTTCGTTCAGGTAGTGGTCGAACTTTACATCCGGATCATCTTTGCTCAGGATTTGGCCCGGGTAGGCCTCAAGATACTTGAGGCCCAACGCCTTTACTTTTTCCACACTTTCAAAGAACGAAAATTTTCTGAACGTCCAGGTCTGGACGCCGATGTTCATTTCTTTTATTCGTACTTCCTGATAATTCACGGTTGCTTTCTCCTCCTGTCCGACGCAAGTGAGCCAGAGAAGTCCGATAATCGGGATTAGAAGCGTTGTTTTTTTCATGATTTCCTCGGGTTCCATTTTCCTTCAGCCACGGCCGGGATAAAGTTTTCAAGGTTGGGTGGCGGGAAGGCAATCGTCTTCCCTTGTTCGACGCTCATGTAGGCGGTCATTAACAATTCCGTAACGTTAACTCCGTCACTGAAGTTTTCTTCCGGTCGTTTGCCCGCCAGAAATGACCGGACCATGTGGCGGTTTTCCGCGGTATAGCCATATTCATCCTGCTCGTTACTGATCACCGGCATGAGACCCATTTCAGCGTTCTGCTTTTCCACCAGGTCTTCTCCGGCGCTGCCCACCACGTTACGACTGAAAAACACCTTCAGACCGGTATCCAGCGTATTGATGGAGAGCGAATACTCCGGTCCCAGCAATTCCATGCTCAATCTCAGGCCGGCCCCCACAAAACTCCAGGAAGTGGTTGTTTCCACTACCAATGTTTCACCCTCCTCTGTTTTGTATTCGATAAGGGAACGGGCGAAATCTTCCGCCGGCCGGTTGAGATAGTCGGTTTTGCCGCCGCTGTTTTCGGAAAGAATCCGGGCGTATTTCTCGCGCTGCCATTTCAGGCAATTGGCGTACGCGTTAACCGACACCGGCGTCAGGACCGAGCGGTCGGCGCCGGGGGGCGTGAGCATGAACCGGGCTTCTTCGACGGAATGGCACATCATGTCGTTCAGGACGCCGCCGCCCTGGAGTTCGCCTTCCCAGAACCACGGCATGTGGGGCCCGCTGTGTTCCTCCGCCGCGCGGGCCAGGTAGGGCCGGCCGGCGATGGAGGCGCCCCGCGCCCAGATGATTTCCTTTCCGCGGGTGACGGCGGGAGCGAAAACCTGGTTTTCCAGATAGCCATCCAAAAGATTTACTTTTTGCGCCAGTTCCAGCATTTTCCGCGCTTCCGCCACGTTGCGACCAAGGGGCTTTTCACAGGCAACGCCCACCAGTTCACCCTTCCCGGATTCGATTGCCGCCGCGATTTCTTCCATGACTTCGATACGGGTAAAATTGGGAGAACAGATCCAGAGCGCGTCGATGTCCGGGTCGGTCACCATTGCGGTTATGGAGTCGAACACCTTCGCGTCGCCTACGCCGATTTCTCCGGCCAGGGAAGCGGTTTCCGCGGCTGATTTTCTTGTTTTGGACAATACCCCGGCAACGTCCACATCCCGAACCCCGATCAGTGACCTGATATGAAAGCGCGAGATGAAACCGCCGCCGATGAAGCCGATCCTTAATCTTTTTGTGCTCATAAAAATCCTTTCTTAATTGCCGGTTATATTACGTCGAGGAGGCGGGTGCGGGAGATGGAACCTCTTCCTCCCGGAAGAAAATGAGAAACACCGCCGCGGAAAGTACCGTCAGGAAAAAAGGCACGAGAAAAACACCGGTCCAGTCTGTCTCACTGCCGGAAGTAAAAATGCTCTGAATAAAACCGGCGAAATTGCTGCCGATATAGCTGCCGACGCCTAATACTACCAGATTGATAAGGCTTTGTGCCGAATGACGAATGTCTTTCGCCGCTATGCGATCGACGTAAATGAAAGCCACCGTAAAGAAAAACACATAACAGAAACCATGCAGCGCCAGGGAGGCGATTACCAGCCATGTCGGCGTACCGATGGCAAAGATCAGGTACCGCAACGGCCAGGCCAGGATTCCCAGGATCATTGTTTTCCTGATGCCGTACCGCGGCAGGAAGTAAGGCAAAAGGAAGGCCATGACAATGATTTCCGCAATTTGTCCGATGACCATTACCCCCGCCACCGTGGAACTGTCGATCCCGATCTTCGCCGACGTCAGGAACGGCGCCGTAAGAACGTAGTAGAACATCAGTTCCGTAGAAACAATGAAGGCGATGATGAAAAAGATGAGCGTGTTTTTGTTTTTCAACATTTTAACGGCTTCCAGGAAAGCTAACGGGTTGGCGGCCGTTTTTTCCGGTGGCGTATCGGGTAGCGCGAGGGAGACCAGACCCATAACGAGGGAGAATATTCCCGCCAGGAGGAGAGTGTCACCGGCAAACCCCATGGAAGCTTCGCCTTTTGCCACCACTCTCCAGCCCGAAAGAGCCAATCCCGCCACAATCCATCCGATGGTTCCCCAGACGCGGATCTGACCGAACTCTTTTTCCGAATTCTTCAGGTTTATCAGGGCGATGGAGTTGGTAAGCGCAAGGGTCGGCGCGTACAGCAGGCAGTAGATAAACATCAACCAGAGCATGGTCGAATAATCGGAGATAGTGGAAATATAGATCAGGAGGGCGCCTCCCACCAGTTGCAGTAGAGCAACTACTTTCTGAGAAGCAAAGTAGCGATCCGCAATCTGCCCGCCGATGAAGGGGGAAATGATAGTGGCGAGGGGTAAGAGGCTGTAAATGATTCCAACCTGGGTGCCCGTGAATCCCAGATCGTTAAGGAGATACGCGGAGAGAACCGGCGCCCACGCTCCCCAGATGGCGTATTGAAGAAACATCATGGCGCCGAGACGAATTTTTACTCCCATTTTTTACCCTTTCTGTTAATTAGTCTGTGGGTTATTGTCCGGTTATCCTTCGTTATTATCGATTCAGGGCCGGGGTTTTGGCCGGGGGCAAGGTCCTTTTCCACGGGTTTCATCCGGCAGAAGAATTTCCGCGAACGATTTTTTTCGGCAGGGGAGACCGAAGTCAGACGATTTGCCTTTTGTCCGGATCCCATTCAACTCTTCGACCGGTCAGATAGGATTCCGTGGCCATGTGGCAGGCGAGCGCTTCGTGCAAACCGACTTCAATATCGCATTTCGGTTGTCTGTTTTCCCGGATGGAATCCAGCCAGTCCTTTATATGCAGATGGGTGGGGTCCATGCGTTTCCCTTCACGATAAGTGTAAACCAGGCCCTTATTGGCAAAATATCTGGCAGTAGCCGAGGTGACACCGTCAATTTGCTTTGATCCCGGGGAATAAGTGTAAATGGGATAGCGGGTGTTTATTATTCCGCTTTCTATCCTTTCCCTGTACCGGGTGGATTCCGGGTCGGCCGTTACGACCAGGCCGTGTATTTTGCTGTCCCCGGCTCCGCCGATTTGCATTGTCGCGTCATGGCCCATAAAGATATTCCCCCGGTTTTTATTGCTAGACAGGGTGGCGCTGTACAGCAGGGTCAAATCCTTATCCGGGTATTCCAGGATGGCCTGGAACACGTCGGGCACATCACGACCATCCTTGTAGAAATAAATGCCTCCCGAGGCGGATACGAATTTCGGCGCGCCCAGCTCCATGACCTGGTTAACGGCATCGAATTCATGTGAAAATAAATCGCCGGAGAGGCCGGTACCGTAATCGTACCAGCAACGCCACCGGAAGAATCTTTTCAATGCTTCCCGGCCAAACGGTATCTTTGTCGGAGCCGGCTCCTGGAACGTATCCCAGTCGATTGTTCGTCGGTTTCCCTTGGGGTCAATGTCCCAGACCCAGGCGCCCCAGGGGGAATTGCGGTTGGTCGTTACCTCCACAAGGTTGACCGGCCCAAGCAGTCCCTGTTGGACGATTTCCCGCGCTTTCTCAAGACTATCCACCTGGCGGTTTTGATGGCCGAGTTGAAAAACAATGCCGGTTTCTTTCACCGTATCATACACGTCAATGGCCTCCTGAAATGTCCTTGTCATTGCTTTTTCACAATAGACATGCTTTCCCGCCCTGGCGGCATCGATGATGATCCGCGAATGCCAGTGATCCGGTGTGGCGATGATCACGGCATCGATATCATCGTTTGCCAGCATTTCCGTGTAATGTCGATATCTTTTGGCCGCCTCCTTTGGTTTCCCGCCGGGACGTATTTCATTTGTTGAAGCGGCTAAAGCGGCTCTGGCCCTTACATTGAAGAGGTCGCACACACCAACCAGCGACACATTAAGGTCATCCTGTTGCATGAATGTGGCATACCCTTTATCCAGCTTGTTTTTTTGGGCATTGGCCGCTGCTTTTTCAACCCATTCGGGGGTCGCGAAACCGGCGCCCCGCACCAGGTGCTGACCCCGGCCGCCGTAACCGATAATGCCTAACCGAAGGTGCTCACCGGGACTTTTTGAGGATATGACTGCCGGCGCCTGGTGCTCCGAAATAAGGTCGGAAAGTAAATTGGATTTCCTCAGCGCATCCCGTTTCATTTTTCTCAGGATATTGTAGAACAACACTCCCACAACCGGAAGTGTTGCCAAACCTTTTAGTATTTCCCTCCGATCAAGATCCGTCCCGGAGGCTTTTGAATCGGTATGTTCTTCTTTCATGTCAGCAAATCCTCAGTTGGTTGTGTGTTGTTCCTGAAAATTAATCTGTCCAAACCAATAATATTGCTCGTGGGGAATACATAAAGCACATACAAGGCACAAGCTTCGATCAAATTCTTATTCACGATAATGTAACTGCCTTCCCACGGCCGGGAATATTCCAGTCCTAATAACGGCGGTGTAAAGAAATAATATATCAGGAGCAATACCATGCCGGCAATGGAAGCGTAGCGCCCCAGCAAACCTAACATTAAAGCCAAACCGATAAGTGTCAAGCCCCACATATTCAGATAGTCCACAATGCCCAATACCACAGGATTAGCCACGATTGATTTAGCCAACCCGGAAAAGATCCATTGCACGTCCAATAAATATGCTGCGGATGACCAGTAGGGATTTAGTAGTTTCGCCACACCTTCATAAAGCAGGTGCCAGCCGATAAGAACACGGAGCAATGATAAACCGATTAATTGATTATTGGTGTATTTTAATGATACCGGTACGGCTTTATTCCCCATGGTAGTTCCTCCTGCGATCGTGGTTTTATAAGAATCAATGTAGTTCAAATTGTCCATAATTGCAACCGTAAGAGAACCTCCCTTGTAATCCCTCATGGGTGGAGAACCAATCCCCGGAAGCTCCGGGATTTCGCTTCCCGACATTCGTCGGGAGATCTTGGTTCCTGGCTCTTGGCTCTTGGCTCTTGGGACCATGACAGGCAAACTATCGTGGGGTCACAACCTGAAGAGAAAGCTTGAAACACCTGGGTTTTAGAACTAAGATTATACACGTTCATCCGGCGCTATTCCGGTGCTATCTGAAATTCTTGAGAAAAAAGGAGGGGTACGGGAACGGGAATCATGTTCCAAATTATCCGCAATAAAACAGTCCTGTGGTCAATTTTCCTGTTGATGTTTGGTAGTCATTATGGGAAAGAACCTGGGGATGATAAAGTTTCACCGGCAGCGAAAGTAACCGTTTATAAGGACCCCACAAAATCGGTTACCGACCGGGTGGAGGATCTCCTGAGCCGGATGACACTGGAAGAGAAAATCGGTCAGATGACACAGGTTGACAGGCAATTTCTTGAGCGGGACAGCGATATAGCGACCCGTTATTTGGGTTCTCTTCTGAGTGGCGGGGGATCCACCCCGGACGAAAACCGTCCCCAATCCTGGGCTGACATGTACGATCGCTATCAGAAGATCGCGTTGTCCTCCCGGCTGGGAATACCGATCCTCTATGGGATTGATGCCGTCCATGGGCATAATAATGTTGTCGGTGCAACTATTTTCCCCCACAACATTGGTCTGGGATGTGCCGATGATCCCGATCTGGTTGAGGAAGTGAGTCGCATTACAGCCCTGGAGGTCGCCGGGACCGGAATCGACTGGACTTTCGCTCCCTGTATAGCCGTACCCAGGGATGAGCGTTGGGGAAGAACGTACGAGGGTTACGGGGAAAGTCCGGATATTGTGGCCCGGCTTGGAAAAGCGGCCGTTCGCGGGTTTCAGTCCGGTAAATTGGGGAGCCCCGGGAATATTTTGGCCTGCGCGAAACATTTTATTGGCGACGGGGGCACCAAGTGGGGAACGGGGCGGAACGGCAAAGCGGACAGAGGCGATACGCAGATTTCCGAGGAAGAATTAAGAGCGATTCATTTGCCCGGTTATTTGAGCGCCATAGAAGCCGGTGTTGGGTCGATAATGGCTTCTTACAATCAATGGAACGGCACTTACTGCCACGCCAGCAAGTATTTATTAACGGATTTGTTAAAGGAAGAGCTTGGATTCGAAGGTTTTGTAGTGTCCGATTGGGAAGGAATTGATCAGATCCCGGGTGATTACAAAGCGGACATTATTACGGCCATAAATGCCGGGATAGATATGGTAATGGTCCCGGGCGCGGTCCCTTTCGGCGGTGAATCTTATACCCGTTTTATCGAACTCCTGAAAGAAGCGGTCGAAGAGGGATCCATACCGAGGAGCAGAATTGACGATGCTGTACGGCGAATCCTGAAAATTAAATTCAGAATGGGACTTTTCGAAAACCCGTTTACCGACCGATCGCTTACCGAAAAGATTGGTTCAAAAGAACATCGTGCTGTCGCACGGCAGGCCGTGCGACAGTCGTTAGTTCTCCTCAAAAATAATAACGGTTTACTCCCGTTGTCAAAGAATATGGAACGGATACTGGTCAGCGGTAAAAATGCGGATGATTTGGGAAACCAATGCGGTGGCTGGACAATCTCCTGGCAAGGGGAAAGTGGGTCGGTCACCGAAGGCACGACGATTCTTGAAGGTATAAGGGAAGTGGTTTCACCGGCTACGGAGGTTCTCTTCTCCCGGGACGGGTTTGGAGCAAAAGACGCGGATGTGGCCATCGTGGTGGTGGGCGAAACACCTTATGCGGAATGGGAAGGAGATAAGGCTGACCTCACCCTGGACAATGAGGATCGGGAGACGCTCAGGCGGGTAAAAAGCGCCGGCATCCCGCTGGTTGTTATTATTGTTTCGGGACGTCCGCTTATTATTGAATCGGAAATTGATGATTGGGATGCGCTTATCGCGGCCTGGTTGCCCGGCACGGAAGGACAGGGAGTGGCCGATGTGCTCTTCGGCGATTACAATCCCACCGGGAGGCTTTCCATGTCCTGGCCCCGCTCCATGTCCCAAATACCCATTAATGTAGGGGACGAAAAGTATGATCCCCTTTTTGAATATGGTTTCGGCCTGAGTTATTGATCGGGCGAACAATCCTGACACGAATAGATCATGAAAATAAAAGGAAAAATATAGTGAATCCTCGAATTACATTAGTTGGCGCCGGGAGCGCGACTTTCGGTCTTGGTACCATCGGCGACATTATTAATAACAAGGCCCTGGAGGGTAGCACTATCGTGCTCCACGATATTGATTCCGGCGCTTTGGATCGTATCGCCAATATCTCCAAACAATATATTCAGGAGAAAGGCTTCCCATATAAATTGGAAGCAACCCTGTCCCGGGATGAAGCTTTGCAGGACGCTGACTTTATTATCATTTCTATCGAAGTCGGTGATCGCTTTGCTCTTTGGGAACAGGATTGGCAGATTCCCCTGAAGTACGGTATCAAACAGGTTTATGGGGAAAACGGAGGCCCGGGGGGTATTTTCCATGCCTTACGGATCATTCCGCCTGTTTTGGATATTTGTGAGGACATCCAAAACATTTGCCCGGAAGCCCTGATTATTAATTTCAGTAACCCAATGACCAAGATTGTCCACGCGGTTCGCACGCGCTACCCGGACCTGAATTTCGTGGGGTTATGCCACGAAGTAGCGTCCCTGGTGGAACATTTACCGAAATTGCTGAACGTGCCGTTTTCCGACTTGTCTATTCGCGCGGGCGGCCTGAATCATTGCAGTATTCTGGTGGAAGCCACGTACCGGGATTCCGGGAAGGATGCCTATCCGGATATCCTTGAAAAGGGCCCCGATTATTTTTTAACGGCGCCGGCCTCCTTCAATCATATTGGTGAGCGGTCCTTGTTCTTGGAAATCCTGCGCCGGTTTCAGGTTCTGCCGATTACCACCGACAGTCATATCGGTGAATATATCCAGTGGGCATGGGACGTTGCGGATCATGACGGGATTCGGCTGTTTTATGACACATATAAGAAATCTATGCTTTCGAGAAAAGGTCTTCCGATCGAACTATTGGAACATGGCATGGATGAAAAAGAATATTGGCGGGTAGTGCCTATCATCGCGGGGATTCTCACGGATTCCGGCCACGAAGAGCTGGCCGTGAATATTCCGAATGATGGATTTATTGACGCATTGCCACGGAATCAGATTGTGGAAGTGCCGGCGGTAATAGACCGGAACGGTATTCATGGGATTAAACTTGATCCTTATCCCCCAGCGTTCGCGGGTCTGCTCAAAAACCAGGTGGCGGTCCACGACCAGTTAACCGAAGCGGTTCTCACGGGATCAAAACAAGCCGTGTTGCAAACCTTACTTGTCGACCCGGTAGTGGACCGGATACAGTCCCTGGAGGAGATGCTGGACACCATGCTGGCTTTGCAGAAACCGTATTTGGATTATGTAAAATAAAGAGCCAAGAACCAAGAGCCAAGAGCCAAGAGCCAAGAGCTCCCGGCAGACATCGGGAAGCGGAGCGAAAACACGGCGAATGTCGGAAAACTCGATTGAGCCCGGCAAAGAACCGTAAGTCGGGCATCCCTATTGTAATACGAATGCTCCGGGCTTCCGCACGCCACCCATAAAATGTTGCGATTTCAACTCTGCTCTAAGAATGTAATCGATTTTTTCATACATAATGCCCCTGTGGTCCTCTTTTCCTTAAAAGAGGAGAGGACGATACCTCCGGCAAGTAATCCGGCGGATCGTTTGTTAAGTTAACAGCGGAATACAGGGAGGACGAAATTCAGTTGAAATCAGCCCCTGAAGTAGATCCAGATCGCGAATACGGTTAAACTGAGAAGGACCGAAAGTATTACATCCCGTCTTCGCCAAAGCGGATCGTATTCCAGTTCAGCCGTCTTCAAAGTGGTCGCGTACGTCAGGTTCTTAAGTTTTTCATCCGAGGGTTGCGGCGCTGATAAACTCACAACAATCAGAACGACCGAGCAAACGATGAATAAGAACACCGCAAAATGCAAAAAGTTGATATCGGCATAATTGTACAACAGTCCGCTTAATTGGTCCTTGTTGATTTCGGCAACGAGGCGCCCGATTCCGAGGATGAATCCCACGATCAGGGAAGCCATGGCGCCGCGGCCATTCAACCGCTTGATGAAAAGGCCTAACAGGAAAACGGCGGCAATGGGCGGCGAAATATAAGCCTGGACACTCTGGAGGTATTTGTACAACTGACCGGAAATGGATTTAATGAACGGGATCCATAACAGCCCCAGGATAACAAGCAGACCGGTTGCTATTTGTCCCACCAGGACCAGACGCTTTTCGGATGTTTTCGGTTTAAATTTTTTGTAAACATCCAGGGCGATCAAGGTGGAGCAACTGTTAAAGACCGAGGACAGGGAACTCATCAAGGCGGCCAGTAGGCCGGCCACGACCAGGCCCCGGAAACCTACCGGAAGCAGAGCGCCAACGAGTGCCGGTAAGGCGGCGTCGGCATGATCCAGTTTGATTTGCCCTGTTTGCGCCAGGGAATAAGCGATTACGCCGGGAATCACGAAAATAAAAAGCGGTAATACTTTCAGGAATCCACCGAAAATCGCGCCGCGCCGCGCCTGATCCTGGTTTTTAGCAGAGAGCACACGTTGAACAATAAATTGGTCCGTGCACCAATACCAGACACCCAAAATAGGAGCGCCGAACAGGATGCCGGTCCAGGGGAAATCGGGGTCGGACATGGGTTTCCACATATTGAAAAAACTGCTTCCGGCAATTTCGTACATCTCGTTCCAACCGCCGAGAGCGTTGAGTCCGATAACTGTGACCGTGACCGAGCCGGCGATCAGGACAAAAGTTTGCATCATGTCGGTAAAAATAACCGCCCGCAGGCCGCCGAAAATGGTGTAAATCCCGGTGGCAACAACCACAATAAAAGCGCCCGTCCAGAAATTGATTCCCAGTAAGGTTTCAAAAACAATCCCGCCGGCCGCGATGGTAACCGATATTTTCGTGAGCACATAACCGATAATGGATATCCAGGTAAGATAGGTACGCGCCCCGGGAGAATACCGGCGCTCTAAGAATTCGGGCATGGTATAAACCTGGCTTTTTAAATAGAAAGGTACGAACACCCAACCCAGAATCAGCAATATGAAGGAAGCGAGGATTTCAAATTGGGCGACCGCCACGCCGCTGGCAGCGCCGGTTCCGGCCAACCCTACTAAGTGTTCGGAGCCAATATTGGAAGCAAAAAGTGAGGCGCCGATTACAAACCAGCCCACGTTACGGCCGGCCAGAAAATAGCCGGACGAAGTTTCGCGGGTGGATTTCTCGCGAAACGCGGCCCACCAGGCGATTAGAAATACGATGATGAAATATAACAGGATAATAAAATAATCAATATTCCCCAGAATTTTTGGCATGCTCAACCCTCCTTCAAGACCGTTTAATAACCATTAATGAAAAAATTTGGTATCTGAACAAAACCCGTCTTATTCTCACTGTTGATCAGACAGCGCCTTTCATCGTGAACGAGTACGCGCATTCGTTCCCCGCTCCCGGGATAACCCGGAGCCAAAGACCAAATACGACCAGCGAATAAGCAACGACAATTCGGTTTCACAAGAATTTGACCCCGATTCTATCGGCCTTTCCTGCATTTTGCGGCATTGCCGACGGTGAATAAAGCCACAAAAATCTTTCCGCTTTAATTCGGGGTACGCTCGAGCAAATATTGTACTGCCAGATCCGTGAGGTTCCATAGTTGTATATCGGAGGTGGTTGGATAACGGGCCGGCAAAAGTTTATTATCAACGATCCGGTAGCTCCATAATTCGTTATGCTTAAGCCCTGATGCTTCCACGGCGGTGAGAGTCTTGTTCAGGATGGCGCGTAATTCGCGGACATACGAGTCCAGATTCGGATTTCGGATTTGGCCGGTGGAGTCATAAGCAGCCCGGATTTGTTTGGCCAGTCCCAGGAACAACAGGTTCACCTCGCGACCCCAAATGACCCGTGGGGAATGGTAAATATCGCGGCGGAAATTTTCCCACACTTCAGGAGACGCGTAGGTGTCGTTTGCCACTACGGGTCCGATACCTTTCAGGTACAGACCAACCGGATAGGGAACGATAAAAATTTTCAGGCGCTCGATTACATCTCCGGGTTCCATTGTCCCGTTTAGAATTTTCATTGTTGGTTCTTCAAGGAACAGCCAGGTTGCAATATCCGTATTGGCTACCGGAATCGGTCGGCCTTTGGCGTCCAGCGCCAGGGCCGGAAAATCGATTCCTTTTTTACCGGCCCGGTTTTTCGCGATTACTTTCTTCCAGTAAATTCGCTCTTTCCTGGGAAGCCATTTCAATTTTGCGCGAACTTTTTTTCGCACCTCCCGTGCGCTCAGATGTACTTCGAAGTGTTTTTCGGCGCCCCGCCAGGTTTTTATCGCCCGGCGCAGGGCTTCGGGGTCCCGGGCGTATCTCCAGAGACTTGTTCCATCGATTTCGGGCGTAAATGTTCGGAGGTCAGCCGTGGAAATACCGATCTCGCGGAGGGCGGAAAATATCTGTTCAACGGACTCCAACGCTTTGGGAACCCAGACAGCGTTGATGTCCATCGCGAAGCGGCCGTTGGCATAACCGGCCCCGCTGTCCCGCCAACTACCGGAAGACCAGCGTGTCGCATCGATTTTGGGAAAGCTGATCAAATTTTCGGCGACCGGTTGATCGACATAAGCTTGTGTTGTTCGCGACACATAAAGGAGATTCCGCAGCAACAAGGTTAATCGTAAGGTTTCATTCCCTTGACCTACCGTGGATTCCAGGAAGGCGCGTTTGCGACTGCCGGGAATATCCGGTCTGGTGAGGTAGTGGGCGGTAAGGACGGGCAGTTGAAAATCGTCATCGACCATGCGATAATTTTCCGTCACCTTTTGAAGGTCTCCGAGCAGGCTTTTGGCTTTGGAAAGCGCCTGGCCGGCCCGGGTCTCATCTTTCTGTTTTTGCCACTGTAAATATTCCCGGATGAGTTTATTGTACCGGGCGGCATTCTCACGGATTGCCTGTCCCCCAAGGCCTTCTTCATGACTGACCTCTCCCGTGGGCGTCAATTTTCTGAGAACACTTACGATAACGTGCTCGAGCATCGCCGGCGTCCAAACCGGTTCCAGCATGAGCGCCGACATCATCATGTCACGGCCGAAGTAGGTCGCGAAATTGGGCATCCCGGCCATGAGTTTCTCTTTCGAACTTAAAAGTTCCATGCTTTTTACCTGGCGGTCCAGGCGTTTGAAGCGTAACCAGCGATCATCGTTGGTGATGTCTTCTCCGGTCGTTCCGGCGCTGCGCGACAAACTGTCGTATTCGGCTTTGACGCTCTCGAAAAAGTTCATGAAATCCCTGTTAAAGATATCATCACGCCACAAAGGCGTGAGGGAGGGAGAATCCGTCCCTATTTTAATGGTCAGCCGGATCGGTTGACCCCGGAGGGAACGGATGGAAATTTTGTTTTGTGAGGCAACGATAGCCGCCTGACTGCTGTCAATAGTCAGCGTAATCGATAAATGGTTTTTTCCGTCGAAGGTCGGTTGTTGAACCAGTACTTGTGACGTTGATCGGCGTTTTATTTCCGGAACCAGTCGTGAGCGGAGTTCTTCCGGCGTTTTCGCTCTGAGTAATGCAAGGTGGCGATCACGCACGTTTGCCGGTAGTTGTTCGAGGTTGTCGATCAGATCGGTAAGTTCATTCATAATGAAGGGTTCGGAATCGAAGGGAAGGGTGTGCCGGTTTTGATATCCGAAATCCCGTTCAAAGCGCATCGTATTCAGGATAAAAAGTCCCATATCCAGCGCCGGCGCTTCCGACAATAATTCGTATTGAACGTACCGGGTTGTTCCTTCCGAAAGCATCTCGGCCCCCTGAGAACCCCACCGTAGTTTCGCCGGTCGGCCCGTTGTGTCGCGGGCCGTGAAGGACATGCTCTCATTGGCCGCGTCGGCCCAGATATTCATGACCCGACCGGTGTTTTGGTTGAGTGATATCTGGACGGTGTTGCCCTCGGAATCTCTGAAGAAGCGCGTGGTA
>JALUTR010000146.1 GCA_027021785.1 Fidelibacterota bacterium
ATAACTCTACGCGATACACCTTATTCGGTTCCCAGGGGATGAGGGGCCGCAATTTCAACCACAAAGGATTCACCCGGGTGGTGATGGATTCGACCAATAACGAATCATCGATGTACAATAAGGGGTAATCCTTTGCGGATAACAACGGCAGCAACGGTTGGGAAAAAACAAGCTCCAGGGGCGGGTCCGTGCCACGCCCCGGAGTGATCAGCACCTCATTTTCCGGACGGAGCAATTCCAGGTAATTCGTATCCGGCTCATCGGGGACGGAAATACCGATCCGAACCGAATCCAGGATTATTTTCCCACCACTGCCCAGGCTGTCAATCTGCATTTGAAGTTTTTTTCCATACAAACTATCAGGAATTTCCACAACCAGGTTGTCCGCTTCCAGGGGATCCCGGTACCAGCCCGAAACCGGTACGAACGGCCCGTTTTCAACGCTGAAACTGATCTCACCCGTCAACGAGTCTGACGGGAGTTGATTGTTGAAAAACAATTTCCCCCAGGTGGCACCCTGTAATTCGCCGCGCAGCAATTTAAAAGGCTGCGGTTCCCGCCAAACCAGCATATTTATTCCCGCTATGACCTCATTCGAATCAATGGTTATTTTCTCCACCCAGGGCAAACCGTAACGGAAACGACGCGGATCCAGCGGCAGACCGGCGGCCTCACGACTGATCGCCATGAGGCGATAACCGCCGGGTGAAAGAAAACCGAATTGATAACCACCCTCATCGTCCACATCCGTAACATAATGGGGTGGTGACGCAAACAGGGAATCATTCCTTTCATTCTCGTCCATTCTCCAAAGGTGTACCACAACATTCGGATCGTTGACAACCCGGCCCTTAATCATTCCCTTGTCAATCCGGTCGCCGGTGCCGTAAGCCAACTGGATACTGTTGGCCAGGGGAACACCGTGTTCATCCTTTACTTCCCGGCTAAGCGTAATGATGTATGTCCGCTCCGGGGACAGTTCCTTCGGAATCCTGAGGAGGATCTCATCGCCTTTGTACTTCACCGTCATCGGTTTGCTTAAACGGGGAGATATTTGCAGGCCTCGTTCCACACTGGTCTCGTCAAGATATTCGGAAAACCGTAACCGGATTTCTCCTCCGCTGAAGTGCGTTGTTTCGCTGGGGGGAGTGGCGTCAACTAAGACCGGCGGCGTTTCATCCTTTGGTCCGCCGGAAGGCGGCTGGATGGCGGCACAGGACAGGAAAAAGAAAACGGTAAGGGGGGAAAGGAATTTAAAAAAATTGTGCCGGGAATATTTATTCATTCAAACCGTCAAATTAGGATCTTCGCGCTCATTTTTTTACATTTAGGTAATTCGTATCAAACCTGAGTTATCCAACAGTCACCGAACCCACGGAAAAATGGAGCGTAATGTCGGACAATGAATAGTTTATGAGATTATGCCGACTGTTCCCCATCGCTCGTAAATAGTTATTTTATTTCCCATAATCTTTGCGTTCTTTCCTGCCCCGCCGAAGGCCTTGGGGCACCTTCGCGGTGAATAAAACAGGCTAATAAGAACTTAAATTTACTGGAATTTCCTGAAAAAATGTCATCTCATTCACGGTGACTTTGACGGTAATGCACCAAACCTTTACGCCGGCTTCATGCGCTTCCGCGATGGCCCGGCCGAATTTCGGGTCCCGGTCCCACATCGGCCGGAATTCCCGGGCGTCGGATCGTTGGCACACAAACAATACTCCGGTTCCGACATCCCCGTTTTCAGTCAACTCCTTCAAGGCCCCGGCATGCCGGGATCCGCGCTCCGAAACGGCATCCGGAAAGCGGGCCACACCATTCTCAACAAAGGTCACGGACTTAACTTCCAGGTAAAACGGGCGTTGATCCGGATCCGTTAATAAAAAATCAAAACGATGACGCCCGACCGTAATTTCCGGTTTAAGCAAAGAATATCCCTGTAACATGGGCAATTCACCGGCAAGCAGGGATTCCCGCACGAAACGATTGGGTAACGCCGATACCAGCGACACCAGTTGTCCCGCGTGTCGCACCATTACCGTGGAATAGTCTGTTTTCCGGGCCGACCCTTCCGGTCGGGGTCGAAGCAACAGTTCCGCCCCCGGCACCAGCAGTTCCTGTAACCGCCCGGGATCGGGTAAATGACTCCGGACAATTTTTCCGTCCACTTCCACCAGCGTAATAAACCGGTTCGGCCGCGCAACGAAACGACCTGTAATCAATGGTCCTTCAATTTTCACAGGAAATCCTTCCCATACTCACCTGACATAACGCGAAAAGTACATCCAAACAGGTAATTGTAATAAATTAATTTCCGGGTCTTCCCAAAAATCGGAGGCAAACAGACCCTTTCCCGGTCGAACACTGCGATCTTGTTCTCATCCGTTGGACATTTTCACCATTAAATCGTTCCGGTTGCGTTATTTCGGTCTAAAATCCTTAATTTTCCTCCTGCGGCAAAACAAAGTAAGGATTCACTGATGCCCCTTGTCCCCCGTTACATTCGTGATTTGGCCCGCTACAAACCGGGGAAACCGGTTGAAGAGGTCCAACGGGAATTAGGCCTTAAGGAGGTCGTAAAACTGGCTTCCAATGAAAGTTCCCTGGGACCTTCGCCGAGGGCTTTGTCCGCCATGCGTGAAGCCATGGATAACGTTCACCGCTATCCTGATTCCGCCGGGTACGCCCTGCGAAAAAAACTGGCCCTGACCTTTAACGTGAAAATCGGAAACGTGATTCTTGGTGCCGGATCGGAAGGAATCATGTCCACCATT
>JALUTR010000147.1 GCA_027021785.1 Fidelibacterota bacterium
CGACCGGAAGACCGCCCGGTCCAGGGATCTTTTGGATGTACAAATATGCCCGCGATTGAATCAGGTCTATGTGGCAGTTGGCTTCCGGGTGGTTCAAATTGACACGCTTATTCAGTTGGTTAACAACCGCCGCGCCGATAATCTCATTCGCTTTTTGGGAAGAGAAATCGACGTTGCTGTATGTTTTGCGGGTCGTGATACGAAACGTATCGAAATCCGATTCCGACAGGAGCCTGACGGCCTTTTTTGTAAGAATGTCCAAGTCCGGATCGGATTTAACGGCCGGGGCGAAATAGGCCAGACCGAAAACGTTTTTCAGGGATTCAATAATCGTTGGGAGCGAATCCCTGCCTTTTTCCGTCAGGGAAATAATCAGTCGCCCGCGAAGATGTTTTATGGAATCGATGCTTGCGGGGCAATCGTTTTTTAAACAGGTTTTCAGATTTGATTTTAATTTGTTCTCAAAGAAAATCCGGTTCTGTCCTTTAAGACCGATTTCCGCGTAGTGACATAGGATGTGGGTGGGTTTCATTCGGTTTTTAGTAATAAATGGTTATCGCAGGTTCTTATGTAATTATTGTAATGTTGTCGGGGTTTCCGTTTTTCGATCTTTTTCCCGCATCCCGCGGGGGTGTATTCACTGTCTGTAAACAATGTTTGCAACCATTCGAATCTACATTATTTCCCGGTAACTGAACAATCAGGCAGGTAATTCCCGGATTTCATCAGGATTTGTATTTTCAGGCTTCACTTATGCAATCCGAAAGCATATACCGATTTTCGAATTTTGATTTTACAGGTGACGGTAATGGGGGAATATCGCACCAATTGTTGTTTCCTGTTGGGTGTTCGGAAAACAAAGAGTCGTAACGGGGGGAGATTACATTCTTGATTTATTGGGTGGTAAATCGTAACCTTTTGTTTCGATAACGTGATAAAATCAAGACAGGACTAAATATGGATCTCTTTCCCTCCATTGAACCTTATAATGAATTTTTCCTGCCCGTTTCGGAATTGCACACGATACACGTTGAAGAGGCAGGGAATCCACATGGTAAACCGGTGATTTTTTTACATGGTGGTCCGGGGGGTGGAATCGAACCGGTTTATCGAAGGTATTTTCATCCCGCTAAATGGCGGATTATCCTTTTCGATCAGCGCGGTTGCGGACAGAGTACTCCCCCGGCGGAATTGCGCGAAAACACGACCTGGGACTTGGTAGATGATATCGAACGGATTCGGAAAAAGTTAGGCGTTGATAAATGGGTTGTATTCGGCGGAAGTTGGGGAAGCACGTTATCCCTGGCATATAGCCAAACCTACCCGGAACAATGCGCGGGGTTGATCCTGAGGGGGATATTCCTGCTTCGGGAAAAAGAACTGAAATGGTTTTACCAGGAGGGCGCGAGTTTTGTATTCCCGGAGGCCTGGGAACACTATCTGTGCCCGATTCCCGAGGACGAACGTGGTGATCTTTTGTCCGCTTACCATAAACGTTTGACCAGTGACGATGATAATATCCGGTTGGAAGCCGCGCGGGCGTGGAGTATTTGGGAAGGGAGCACCTGCAAATTGATTTTGAATACGGATTCCATGGAACGATGGGCGGATGCCAAATTCGCGGAGGCTTTCGCGCGGATCGAGTGTCATTACTTTCTAAACGGGGGGTTTCTCCAGCCCGAGGATCAACTCATCCGCGACTTGGACCGGATCCGGCATATCCCGGCGGCGATAGTCCAGGGACGGTATGACATGGTTTGTCCGATAACAACGGCCTGGGAACTACATCGGGGGTGGCCGGAGGCCGAATTTCATATTATCCCCGACGCGGGGCATTCCATGACCGAACCGGGAATACGTTCGAAATTGGTTGAACTTACGGAAAAATTTGCCCGGTATTGATTTACGTCTGTATCCCGGATGGTCTTTTTAAAAACTGACCCTGATTCGTTCGGGGAAATTTCAATTTAACCGGAGAAATAAACGAAATAATAACCAACCCCTATTGCTTGTGTTGATTTATTTGTCCCGTCTGTCAATGGACAGGCCTGCCGCCGGCGGATCGGGACGGAGGAATTTTTTTATTGAAATTTTTGGGTTTAATTTTATATATGCTTATCTGGCAGTTATTGTTATCAATAGTCGAAATAAAATTATTGAAGGAAAAATTATGATCACGATTTATGTTACCGGTTGGTGTCCGTATTGCAACGCGGCCCGACGGTTGTTGCGTGAAAAGAAGTTGGAATACGAAGTGATTGATATTGAGAAAGAAGGAATCAGTCGCGACCAATTAGTTAAGATTACGGGTGGACGTTCCGTTCCGCAAATTATGATTGATGGGAAAAGCATCGGCGGGTATGGTGAATTAATGGCTCTGGACCTGGCCGGAAAATTGCCCGCGCCCAGGAAGGAGTGAGGAAAGTTTCATTAAAATAGAAAGAACAACCGGGGCCAGGTCGTTGCGTTTGTTCGAGAGTGTTTATTATATAATCGGCGCCGGTCTCCGGGTGGGCTGGTTGCCGACAATTCTTTTTATTTTCGGTTGCGCTGGTTACATGGCCACGCAAGAATCATTTTCAGATGTACAGGCTATGGAATCCCGGGTTCGGAATTACCGGGATTGGCTGCAAGTGAGCGAAAAAGAACTTGTGTCCCTGGAAAAGGTATTGTCCCCCGTTCTGGAAAGAGCCCGGCAAGCCGATTTTCCTTCGTATTCCGTACTGGACAAGAATCTTACTGAAATGCGAGACGCCGTTTCCACCGTCAAC
>JALUTR010000148.1 GCA_027021785.1 Fidelibacterota bacterium
ATCATAGGATTCCCGGCGGGCTGAAGCAACCTCCACCGGGATGGCCCGGTACGGAATCCTGGCGGTGCCGAACAAGCGGAAGGGGACGATCGTTTTCACGCCCAGGCGATCGGCCAATTTCCAGGCGAAGGAAATTCCGTCACCCACCACCATCAGATCGATCTCTTTTAATTCGCGTCCCAAAAACAGGTCCCGCACGAAACCGCCCACCACGTACACTTCCAGGTTAAGTTCGGCTCCCAACTCACCCGCCCGGACCAGGGTTTCATACGCTACCTTATGGGGAAGCACTAAATCTTTAATGTTGGTCATAACAAAAGTTACAAAAGCAGGGTGGCGGACTCCGAGGGAGTTTATTGCGAAAGAAAAATTATTTTCAGCGCAGTTTCCCGTCTCTGACCCGAGGGTTCATTTTATTCTTTTTTCGATTCGCTTTATAACCAAGGTTAACCACCGCGAAGATTCTTTTTTCTGCCCGAAATCCCAAGCTTTCCAGGGACGACATATCGATTCCGGCGTGTACCGGTCCTCCCGGTAAGCCTTCGGAAAAATAAGCTCCGCGATCCGGATAAAACGCTTATCCCGTGCTGTTCCGGGATACCGGGATACCGGGATAAAACACCTAATTAATTTGCTATAAAATATATGGCAAATATTATAAATTGGGCGCAAGAAGGAAAAACGGGACAAGAGAAGAATAAAAAGAAAAGGAGATTCACATGAAAATGCTACAAGGAAGAAAAAGAAAATACAGAATAGTCATTATATTTCTTGTGATCATAAGTACTTTTTCAATTCATTTATTTTCTCAAGATAAAATTAATGGAAAATTCGATGATAATATCAAAAAGTTTGAGATTATGTCTCCGTTGCATGATAAACAGCCTAATGATATCAATAGGAATTTTCTAATTTTATTAGAGAAACAGAAAACTTCTGAAAAATTGGCAATATTTTACAAAAATTTTTATGATGCGCTCATTGCAAATGGGTTTAGTAAACCTGAGGCACTAAAAATAATAACGTCAATAGGATTTCCTAAAATTCAATGAACAACCATGTTACAAGAAGGTTTGGTGCTTGGACGTGCCATCCCACAACTTTGAGTGATATTCAATTCACTAACAATCATAGAATGTTCTGAAGAGTATAATTTACAACATATATAGCTTTATAACTATATAATATTACATGCACTTAGACTTGGGTGTTGACGGACTATCATCAACTTCTCTTAGACGACAAGGTTGGTGCACCAGATGATTGTAAACTCAATCTTTTTCGGACAGTATTCAAAGAAATTCATCGCTAGTACAGGCTTAGTTGCTTATGATCAGTATATTAATTGTGTATGAATTGTATGATTTGACGGAAGAGGAGATTGGGATTGTGGAAGAGAGTATAAATGTCTGAATCGCAGATTAGACAGATTATTATGATTACACAGATAAGGCCCGTTGCAGTTCATAAGAATCAGCGGCATCCATTAATCTGCGTGTATCCGCGATTCAGACGATGAGGGAGAAATGAGAATGGAGAAATACAAATATTCCGACATCACAGAAAAAATTATTGGCGCCGCCATGCGGGTGCATTCCTAATTGGGAAATGGTTTTCAGAGGGTGGTATATCAACGATGTTTAGCCCTGGAGCTGGTAAAAACAGGGTTGGAATTCCTGCGTGAAGTGGAAATGCCGATTTACTACCACGAACAGCGGGTTGGTATGCGCCGGGCGGATTTTGTGGTGGAAGGGAAAGTATTAGTGGAGTTGAAAGCCGTGGTGTGCATACGAACCGTTATTGGTAAATACAAAGAGGCCGTCTTTCCAAAAAGACGGCCTCTTTTAAAAACCGTGTTTTCTATTTTCAGCGGTTACTGGTTCTCCTTCAAGACCGCCTGCGCCGCCGCCAGTCGGGCTACCGGTACACGGAAGGGTGAACAGCTTACGTAGTTCAACCCGTTTTGATGACAGAATTCAACGCTGGCCGGGTCGCCGCCGTGTTCTCCGCAAATACCGATCTTCAGGTTTTCACGTACGTTACGGCCTTTTTCCACCGCCAGTTTGATCAATTGCCCGACACCCTTTATATCCAGACTCTGGAACGGATCCTGGGGCAGGATTTTCTGCTCTAAGTATGTCGGGAGAAAACTACCGATATCGTCCCGACTGAAACCGAAAGTGGTCTGGGTCAGGTCATTGGTGCCGAAGCTGAAGAATTCGGCTTTTTCGGCGATTTCATCAGCGGTCAGACAGGCCCGGGGGAGCTCGATCATCGTACCGACAAGATAATCGAATTTAATGTTTTGTTCAGCCATTACCTCATCAGCTACCCGGCGTACGATGGTTTCCTGGTTTTTGAATTCGGTTACCGATCCCACCAGCGGGATCATCACTTCCGGATGAACCTTTGTCCCGGCCGTGGTCAGTTCCGCGGTAGCTTCAAAAATCGCGCGGACCTGCATTTCCGTAATCTCCGGATAGGCGATTCCCAGCCGACACCCGCGATGTCCCAGCATAGGGTTCAGCTCGTGCAGGTTGGCAATCCTGGTGCGGATTGTGGTTTCGCTGATATTCAACTCCGAAGCCAACTCCCGGATTTGTTCGTCCGTTTGCGGCATGAATTCATGGAGCGGGGGATCAAGCAGGCGAATGGTAACCGGCAGGTCGCGCATGGCCTCCAGAATCCCTTTAAAATCTTCCTTCTGGTAGGGGAGCAATTCCATCACGGCCGCCTTGCGCTCTTCCGCCGATCCGGCCAAAATCATTTTTCGCATGGCCAGAATCCGTGCCGGGTCGAAGAACATGTGTTCGGTGCGGCATAACCCAATTCCTTCGGCTCCGAAAGAGCGGGCCTGGGAAGCGTCTTCAGGGCGATCCGCGTTGGTGCGAACCTGCAAAGTCCGCGTTTCATCGGCCCAGGACATGAGCTCGGCGTATTCCTGGTTGGATTCGGGGTTGGCATCGTTTAAGGGCAATTGTCCCAGATATACTTTCCCTGCCGTCCCGTTCATGGTGATCCAGTCACCCTCCTTCAGGACATGATCGTTCACGTGAATTTGTTTCTTTTGGGCATCGATATCCAGCGCACTGCAACCGACAATACAACATTTTCCCCAACCCCGGGCAACCAGAGCGGCATGACTGGTCATCCCCCCTTTGGCGGTGAGAATTGCCACGGCGGCGTGCATCCCGTGTACATCTTCAGGCGAAGTCTCGTCCCTTACCAAAATGACTTTCTTTCCTTCGGCGGCCTGCTGTTCGGCATCATCAGCCGTAAAAGCGATCTGTCCCACGGCGCCACCGGGTCCTGCCGGCAGGCCTTTTGCCAGCAGGGTGGCGGTCAATTCCGCTTTCGGGTCAACCATGGGATGCAGCAGCTCGTCTAACTGCGACGGCCGCACCCGTGACAAAGCTTCCCGGGATGTAATCAGGTTTTCGTGGACCATATCGACCGCCATTTTAATGGCCGCCGGGCCGTTCCTTTTGCCGGTACGGGTCTGGAGCATCCACAAACGACCATCCTCGATAGTGAATTCAATATCCTGCATATCGTGATAATGGGTTTCCAGTTTTATCCGGATTTTTTCCAGCTCTTGGTACACTTCCGGCAGGTATTTTTCCAGGGAAACAAGTTCGTCGGATTCATCCGACTTTGTGGCTTCGTTCAGGGGATGTGGTGTGCGAATTCCGGCTACGACATCTTCGCCCTGGGCGTTGCGGAGCCATTCACCGTAAAAGACATTTTCACCGGTGGCCGGATTGCGCGTAAAAGCAACACCGGTCGCGGAGTTTGTTCCCGTGTTGCCGAAAACCATGGCTTGCACGTTAACAGCCGTTCCCCAATGATCGGGAATGCCCTCAATGCGACGGTAGCTCTTGGCCCTTTTCCCGTTCCAACTCCGGAAGACGGCTTTAATTCCACCCCAAAGCTGGTCGTAAGGTTCGTCCGGGAAAGGCTGTCCAAGAACGTCTATAATCTTATCCTTGAATGCCTCCGAAATGATTTTCCAGTCTTCGGCTGTCAGGTCCACATCGCTGGTGTATCCTTTTTCCGCCTTGTATTCATTCAGAAGACTTTCCAATTGGTGTCGGATACCTTGCCCTTCCTCCGGTTCGATTCCTTCGGCCTTTTCCATCACAACATCGGAATACATCATGATCAGCCGACGGTATGCATCGTATACGAAACGGGGATTGTTGGTTTTCTTAATCAACCCCGGGATTGTTTTTGAGGTCAAACCGACGTTTAAGACGGTTTCCATCATACCGGGCATGGATTGCCGGGCGCCGGAACGGACCGATACCAGGAGCGGGTTTTTGGGATCGCCGAACCGCTTGCCCATGATGGCTTCCATCTGTTTCATGGCATCGTTAACCTGGGCTTCCAGTTCTTCCGGGAAGTTCCCGTTGTGTTCATAAAAAACATTGCAAACCTCGGTCGTGAGAGTAAAACCGGGAGGGACGGGAATTCCAAGATTGGTCATTTCGGCCAAATTGGCTCCCTTTCCACCCAACAGGTTTTTCATGTCGGCACGGCCTTCAGCGTGTCCATGTCCGAAAAAGTAAACAAATTTCATGAATGACTCCTTAATTAAAGTTATAATTCGGTGGGAAAAATCAGTGGGGAAGTTAACAGTGCCGCCGATCCGCTAGCAAGTAATGGTTCGGTAATGTTGTCGAAAATCAAAGGATTCAGAGAAGGATTACACTCCCCTTTTTTGTAATTTATATTTCCGATGAGGGATTGCTACATCAAAACTATGCGAAAACCCGGTGTTCTGCCGGTCGTAGCGTTGTTGTTTTTGCTGGTCGGTTGCGGCAAGGAACAAAGTCCGGACACGTTATTGCTTGCTTATCCGGCCGATATTCGCGGGTTTGATCCTGCCGTGGCTACGGACTTCCGTTCCGGGCAGATCATTTCCCTGGTGTATGACAACCTGGTGCGCTTTGACCGGGGAACCGAGCTGGTTCCCAACCTGGCGCGGGACTGGGAGATCAGCGAGGACGGGCGGATGTACACGTTTCACCTGGTAACACGCGCCCGGTTTCATGACGGTACCCCGATCAAAGCGCAGCACGCAGTGTATTCATTCCAGCGTATCCTTGATCCAACGGCCAACTCCCCGCAAAGCTGGCTTTTTGATCGTATCGAGGGAGCAAAGATTTTTATGGAAGGATCGGCTTCAGCCGTTACCGGTTTGGTTGCCCGGGACGATTCCACGTTGGTAATTACCCTTGAGCAACCGTTCGCACCTTTTATTCAATACCTGGCTATGCCGTCGGCGGCGGTTGTTAATCCCCGACAGGTTGCGGCGATCAATAGTATTCCGGCCGGCAGTGGTCCCTGGCGATTGCAACATTGGGAGCGTGACGGAGAACTGGTGTTTGTCCGCAACCGGGAATACTGGGGACAGCCTCCCCGCCTGGAGGGGCTGCGGATTCGTATTCTTTCTGAGCCCATGACACGCAGCGCTGAATTTGAAGCCGGTAATCTCGATATTTTAGGTATTACCAATATGGAGCTGAACAAGTGGAAATCCCAGGCGAAATGGCGGGACCGGATTCAAACGGTGAATGAACTGAGTATTTATTACATTGGCATGAACTGCTCACGCCCCCCCTTCAATGATGTGCGTGTACGCCGGGCAATGAACCTCGCTTTGGACAGGGAAAAAATTCTCAAACTGCTTCGATCGGGTTCGGGACTGCCGGCATCGGGGCCCGTTCCGCCGGTACTGTTAAAAGGACCCGCTCCGGAACCGTATCCCTACGATCCGGCGAAAGCCCGGCGGCTCCTGAAAGAGGCCGGTTATGGTTCCGGACTGAAAAGCCGCTTGTGGGTGGCCGGAGACGCGGAAATGTTTCATGTTCTGGAGGCTTTTCAGTCCAATTGGAGCGCCGTGGGAATCGAGGTGGAACTTTTACGCAGCGATTGGAATGTTTTTATGACGGCCATCCGGGAAGGAAAACCGGATTTGTATTACCTGAGTTGGTTTGCCGATTACCCAGATGGGGAAAATTTCCTGTTCCCGCTGTTTCACACGTCGGAATCAATGCGCAAGCGGAACCGTTACAGTAATCCGAAAGTCGATCGATTGATCGAAAAGATTCAGGCGCTTTCCAACGGTTCACAGCGGGACAGCCTGATCTCGGTGACAAACCTTATCATCCACGACGAAGCCCCCTGGGTGTTTTTGTGGCACAGTCAATCCAACACGGTGACCCAACCCTGGATTAAGGGATACGTTCCGCGGTTGATTTTTAACGCCCAGCGATACACCGACATCGGGAAACAATTCTGATGGTCGATTATCTGATTCGCCGCCTGCTTCAGACCATTCCAGTGATTCTGGGGGTAATCGCAATCACCTTTGTCCTCATGTACATCATTCCCGGGGATCCGGTGGTTTCGATGGTGGGGGAACGGTACGACGAGGCAACCATTCAACGCCTGCGGGAGGAATTGCACCTGGACGATCCCCTGTGGGTACAGTTCTTTCGATATGTGGGCAACGTATTTCGCGGCGATCTGGGCACGTCCTTTTACACCCGTCAACCGGTAATGACGGAAATCCTGAACAAGTTTCCCAAAACCCTGATGTTAGCGGGCGCCGCGATGGTGGTGGCGATTTTTCTCGGTCTCTCGGTGGGAATCGTATCATCGTTAAGACCACGTTCCCTCCTGGATAAGGGAACGATGTTCCTGGCCCTGGTTGGCATTTCGGCGCCGGTTTTCTGGGTGGGATTAATGTTGGTGCTGGTGGTGGGAGTGTATTTGAAATGGTTGCCCCCCACCGGTTTCGGAGGGATTGAATACCTGATTCTTCCGGCGATTACCCTGGGTACCCGTTCGGCGGCGTATCTGGCGCGCCTGACAAGGGCCTCCATGCTGGAAGTGTTGAACCGGAATTATATCCGTACCGCGCGGATGAAGGGACTTCCCGAATGGAAAGTCGTCCTTAAACACGCTTTCCCGAACACCCTGATTCCGGTTATTACGGTGATCGGCACCGATTTCGGCAGCTACCTGTCCGGGGCGGTATTGACCGAGTCGATTTTCGGCTGGCCGGGGATCGGCCGCCTGGCCCTGGAAGCGATTCTGAAACGGGATTTTCCGGTGATTCAGGGTACGGTCCTTTTCATGGCGTTTGTGTTTATCTTTGCGAACCTGATTGTGGATCTCCTGTACGGAGTTGTGGACCCCCGGATCCGGACGGAGCGGAGGGGAAACGGCAATGGTTGAAACCCGGTCCCCCTGGCGAGTAACGCTGGAGAAATTGCGTCATGATCCGGCCGCCCTGGTGGGCCTGGGACTGGTGCTTTTGATTGTCTTCGCCGGATTGCTGGCGCCCGTAATCGCGCCCCTTGACCCAAATACGCAGGTTCTGGAATTCATGAACCAGGGGCCGGGGTTTACGGGAGAGGTAATCCTTTACCGACTGGAGCCGGGTCTGCCCGTGCAATTGGTAGCCGTTGAGGAATTGATTGTGGAACCCAAACAGGTAAAATACAAAGATCGGATCGGGCGCTGGTTTACAATCGACAAATCCCAGTTGGTGGGAACCCGGGAAAGCGACTGGCATCAAACTTTTCGATATTGGTTGGGAACCGATAATTTCGGGCGGGATGTTTTTTCACGGCTGTTGTACGGAGCCCGGATTTCCTTGTTCGTGGGTTTCAGTGCCAGCACGTTATCGCTGTTATTGGGATTGTTTTTGGGAGCCGTGGCCGGATATTACGGAGGCTGGTGGGAAACAATTATTATGCGCTTTACCGATATTATGTTCGGTTTCCCCACCCTGTTGTTTTTAATCGGTATTACCGCCGCTTTCGAACCAAGTTTAAGCGTCGTCTTTTTTGCCATCGGTTTTGTGAGCTGGCCGGGGATGGCGCGGCTTATGCGGGGGCAAGTGGTGAGTGTGAAAAACAGTGAATATGTTAAGGCGGCAAGGGCGCTGGGGTTCAGCCGCCGCCGAATTCTCTGGCGTCATGTGGTTCCCAATTGTCTGGCGCCGGTGATTGTCACCTACACCCTGGGAATCGCCGGGGCGATTATGGCCGAAGCCAGTCTCTCCTTTCTGGGTCTGGGAGCCCAGCCGCCGACGCCCAGTTGGGGCGCCATGATTAACGCCGGAAAAGACTTTTTAAGACTGGCGCCCTGGATTTCCATGATTCCCGGCGTCGCGATTGCGATTACGGTGTTGGGGTTTAACTTGTTGGGCGATGGCCTCCGGGATGCCCTGGACCCGACGATGAAGGACTAATAAGAGCATGTTTGATCCGAACCCCGAACAGTAGTTTTAGCCTGTTTGTTCACCGCAAAAGCGCAAAGGTTATTGAAAATAAAATACTTTATTACGAGCGATGGGGAACAATTCCCGATACAGTCGTTCCTCCTGCTGGGTGTCTGGAAAATAATCCGGGATAAATAAATCACGTTGTTTCGGATTCAATTCGTTTCCTGCTATAGTATAAAAAGAGTAAATAAGGTTTTCATTTTTGCAATAATGAAGTATTGATAAAATTTAATTGCCGAAAAAACAGTAGTTTTTATAATTTACCTGGAAATATCCTTTTGGGTAACTATTCGAATCATACCTTTGGGTTATAAGTTAATTGTGAAAGGAGCAGTTACGATGTATAGAAAGCTGATCGGTGTTATCGTTTTGACGGGGATTACTTTATCCCAGGCGGCTTCAGTTAACGATTCATCCTTAACACAAACCGATTTCCGGGGGAAATACGCCCGGAACGCCATTGTGTTGCAGAATTCTTTCCTCAAGGGACAACAATTTGTCGTGAATGGTAAATCCTATCCCGTGGGATTTTTCAACAGCAGGCTGAAAAAAATTATGTCTCCCGTTCCGGAAGCAACGAAATTGCTTGATGCCGGAAATACAAATCTGAAATACGGGGTGTTAACAACAGTGCTGGGATTTTCCTTTACGGTGTCCACTCTTTTTCGCGATGTGGTCTACCCCGAGGATATGGGAAAAAATGTGCCGGACGCTTTGCTGGTGCTGGCGGCCGGTTCACTGGTGGCCGATTATTTTTATCTTAAGGCGACAAACTTATTCCACAAGGCAGTGTGGGTTTATAATCGGGAAAGTGTATTCCTCCCGGTTCGGACCACGGCGGATGAATTAAAAGAAACGATTTATAAACCGGGATATAACACAACCTTTGTCAGATCGGATTTATACGTGTTGGGATATCATGGCAACTTATATTCGCTGCGCTTGGGGAAGTGGGATCGGCCCTGGCTGGAAAGCGGGATTGAAGCTTCCTTTGCCCGGCTCAGCGACTATAAAAAATCCGCAAATCTATGGCGGTTGTATTACTATTACGGATTTTATCTGCGCCAGTTAGGCGTTTTTTATCCGTACCTGGTTGTTTCCGGCGGTTTCCAGGGGGAACCGCAGCATTCCGCTGAAAGAGAAGACGAAGGCGTTGCGGCCGGAACATCCGTAAAAAGCAGTTCGGCCGTGAAGGTGGGTGTTGCCGTGGAAGCCGGCGCTTTCCGATTGAGCATGGAAACCGGTGGCGGATCAATGGGAACCGGACATGTTGAACCGACGACGATAGCGTTGTCTTATGCCCTGAGACCCTTGCCGGAGGCAGAGTTATACAAGGATTATAATGTAACCGCCGGTATTCAATCCTTTGTTGCGACAACCGGCAAGTATCGGGGTGAGTCGGGAGGGTTTGATTTTAATTTACAAAGGAAGGTGGACGGGAAAATGAAGAATTACAATGTTGGTATTTTCATGACGGATTACATGATGTCCACAGGGGTGTTCCACGGCGGTATTGAATGGAATATCAACAAAGGCAATCCGTTGTCCAGGTATGTGGACATTATGCCCGGCTACCAGATATTGTTGTGGGCGGAGCCGGAGCCGGATTTCATCCTGCCTGCCGCTTCATTAAGCATCAGAGCGAAATTGCCGATTTGGAAAGTTGTGTTTTTCGCCCGTCTCAGGGCAATAGCTACCATCAGTCCTAAAGCAGGGGTAGTAACGGGAATATTGTTGTCGAACGGTTTCGGTTTTGCGAATTAATTTGCCGGGATTGTCACCGTCCCCGATTCAGGAGCAACAATTCGTAACCCATAACATGATTATCAAAACGTGAATGTTTTACCGGGACTACGACAAGCGTGAATTCTACCTTGATAGACCAGCCTGTCATTGACCTCCCGCAATCCGGGGTAAAAGCGGAGCACTTTTTCTTGTTTTCTGAAACATAGCGGATCGACTTTTTCTCTATTGTGGATATTATCCGGGTGAAAGGTGGTATCCATTATCCGACCAAACGAAGAAAACAATAAGGAATAACCGGAAATATCCCGTTGGCACCGGAGGCATCACATATATTGTTATTGAGTGAGTAGATCTTGAAAACCGGCATGTTTTCCCCGGGAAAACATTGGAAAGAAATTGCCTTTATCCCCCGCCTGAAAAACCGTAACATTTGGGCCTTATGAATCTTGTTGAACGAATAGAAACCTATATTCTTTCCAACCTGAAACAGCCGGAGGAGAGACGGATTGGAGTTGAAGTAGAGTGTATTTTTTACAACGATCGTTATCGGCGGTTGCCGGTGAATCCGGGGAACGAATTTTCCGCCACCGATTTGCTTGAAGTTCTGACATCACAAGGAATATCCGACAATCCCCGGCCGGGATACACGCTGGAACCCGGAGGACAGTTGGAATGGGCTTCCTCTCCTTTTAAGTGTTTACATGATCTTCAAAAGCAATTTATTGTTCATTTAAAGCGTCTGAAAGAAGCGTGTGAAGAATACGGGTTAATACAAATGGATTTTGCCCTGGAGCCTGTTTACCGGCCGGAGGATTTGGATCTGATTAATATGGAAAAATACCGTCTCATGCACCGGAAGTTCACGCGAACCGGTAAATTAGGTCCCTGGATGATGCGAAACACCACCAGTGTTCAAGTGAACATTGATATGGTTTCGGCAGAAGACGCTGCGGAAATCGCTTTTATTGCTGATTGTCTGGAACCGTTTTGCGCTTTGTTGTTTGCCAATAGTCCTTTTATGGTTGGGAAAATGACGGGTAAACAGAATTTACGTTATCAAATTTGGGGTGATACCGACCCTACTCGTTGTGGCTATTTGATGAATCATGGTATAGTATCTCCTAAGGATCTGGTCAGGAATTATTGCGAATACATTCGACAGGTTCCGGCGATTTTTATTCTTGATCAACGAAGACAGGCGGTTGGTTTTAATGGAACATTGGGGGAATGGCTCTCGAAGCTCTGGGATAGAGATGAATTAACGGACAATCTGGTGTTGGCGGCTTTGCACCAGATTTTCACCCATGTACGCTTCAAACATGTTCTCGAAGTACGGGGCGCCGATCGCCCGCCGCGGGGATACGAATTGGCCCCGGCGGCCTGGTGGGTCGGGTTGTTAACCGCGACCCAGGCCCGGGGAAAGGCGTTGGAGATTATCAACCGGTGGAGCCTCGAAGATCGAAAGCGGTTAAACCGGTCTGCTGAAATATTGGACTTAAACCAGGCTGGACCCGGGGGAAAAACCGTCCGGAACTGGCTGGAAGTAATTGGAAATATCGCCCTGGAAGGATTGGACGAAAGATGCCGGGCGCTGAAAATCCCAAATGAAAGGGTGTTCCTGGAACCGTTTTTGGAAAATGTGCTCTCAAACGGTATCATCGCGCTCCGTACCCAGCGCCGTTTTGCCGCCAGCGGCATGTCTCTCATTGATTTTCTGAAGCGGGGAAGGAAAGAAGGGATGAAATGAGCGAAATGTCAAAGGAGGTGAAACAAACGATTATTAAAATCAGCCGCAAATTGTATCAGCGGGGTTTGGTAGTGGCGACGGACGGCAACGTCAGTGTACGGACAAGTGAAGGCTTGCATATTACCGGCGTCGGAACGGTTTTGGGAGAAATTAGCGAGGAATCTATCGCGACGTTGAATGAACGGGGAGAATGTGTCGAAACGAAATCCACGACTCCTTCCTCCGAACTGGAAATGCACCTGGAAATATATCGTCAGAGGGACGATGTAAAAGCGATCATTCACGCCCATCCCCCCTATTGTACCGCCTTCTCATTGTCGAAAGAAGCGGCTCTTGACTGCCGTCTGACGGAAATAGAGGCTACGTTTGGTGAAATCCCCATCGCGCCGCCGGCTCAGCCCGGGACCGCCGCCGTGGCCCGTTCAATCCGGACCCTAATTCGAACTCACGATGCCATAATATTATCAAACCACGGTGCGCTCACAGTTGGTAAGTCGCTGGAAGAAGCGTTTGGAAACATGGAGCGTCTTGAGCATTATGCCAGAATTTGCTACCTGGCAAAAACTTTGGATCGGGGGAAATAAT
>JALUTR010000149.1 GCA_027021785.1 Fidelibacterota bacterium
GCCCGGGGAGTCTGCGCCGCCATGGGCAAATCGATTGGCCGCGAGACAGCCTGACCAGATGTCGATAACGGGTGAACTGAGTTTTCCGGGCGATAAATCCATTTCACATCGGGCCCTGATGCTTGCCGCCCTCACAGACGGTAAATGCACGATCGAGAATATTTCCACCGGGCTGGATGTGGAATCCACCCGCCGGTGTCTGCGGAAATGCGGCATTGTTTCCACCGTTGATTCCGGCCGGATCGAAATTATCGGCGGCACATGGTCGGTTCCCACGGAAGCATTGGATTGCGGTAATTCCGGGACAACGGTGCGTCTTATGCTGGGGTTGTTGGCCGGACAGGAAATTGCGGCGACATTCAGCGGCGATCAATCCTTGTCTCAACGCCCGATGAACAGGGTGATTCACCCCCTGGAAAAAATGGGCGCCGAAATTGCCGGTCATAAAGGGCGGCTTCCGTTACGATTGGCGCCGCATCAATTGCAGGGGATCACGTACGCCCCGCCGGTTGCCAGTGCGCAGGTGAAATCGGCCGTATTGTTGGCCGGATTGGGCGCGCATGGCAATACCACCATCGTGGAAGAAACGGCCACCCGTGATCATACTGAAATCCTGTTGCGCCACCTGGGCGCGGAATTGGTGGTGGAGGGAAACCGTATCACGGTTAAAAGATTGCAACGTCCGCTGGATCGCTTTCAAATGACGGTTCCGGGAGATCCGTCTACCGCAGCCTATTTTGCCGCCGCCGCGGCCTTGGTTCCGGGTTCCGGATTGCGATTGCGAAACATATTGCTCAATCCCACCCGTTACGGGTTTTTTGCAGCGCTTGAAAGGATGGGCGCCGGGCTGGAGATACTGAACAGAAGCAGTGAAATCGGCGAGCCGGTGGGTGATTTGCGCATTACACCCCGGCCGCTGAAGGCCGTTCACATCCGGTCCGAGGAAGTTCCGGGAATTATTGACGAGTTACCTGTATTAGCCGTGCTGGCAACCCAGGCGGAAGGGACCACGACTGTGGAGGGGGCCGCGGAACTACGGGTAAAGGAATCCGATCGAATCCGGGCTGTTTGTGTAAACCTGAAACGAATGGGAGCCGATATTACCGAGAAAGAAGACGGTTTTGTCATCCACGGGCCCACGCCGTTAAAAGGGGCCGGGATCACCACTTTCGGCGACCATCGGATTGCCATGTCTTTTATAATTGCAGGTTTGATCGCCGAGGGACCGGTGGAGCCGGATAATTTGTCATGTATCGAAATTTCCTGCCCGGAATTCAACACCATGTTGCAAAGGGTCGCCGGTTGAAGCAGTTTGCTGTAATCGGCAATCCCGTTCACCATAGTCTGAGTCCTGTGCTTCACAACCGCGTTTTTAAGGAATTGGGATTGTCGGCGCATTATGAGAAAATTCAATGCGACAATAAGGATTTGCCTGACATTGTCCGGAGAATAAAAACCGGTGAATTAAGCGGAATCAACATAACCATACCCCATAAAGAGGCAATCCTGCGATACCTGGATGAGTTGGATCAGGACGCAAGAAATATTAAGGCCGTTAATTGTGTGGTTAAAAAGGACAACAAATTGGTCGGTTACAACACGGATTGCGTTGGCTTTATGGCAACGCTGCGCGAGAATTTTATTTCGATTCCCGGCCAGAGGTTTATTTTGCTGGGAGCCGGCGGAGTGGCCCGCAGCATTCTTTACACCTTGGTAAAGAATGGGGCCGGGGCGGTCATGATTGTTAATCGCACGCCATCCCGGGCACGGGAACTTATACTTGATATGGAAGGCTTTAGCTGCTGTACCATCATGCAATCGGTTTCTCTGGATAAAATACCCCATTATCTGGACGGTGAGGTCTGTATCGTCAATTGTACCCCCGTGGGTATGAGTCCGCATATCGGACAATCGCCGATTCCGTCGAAATATCTTCGTAAGCAGCATATATTGATTGATACGATTTATACTCCTTTGAAAACACAATTCCTACGGGACGGCGAAGAGGTGGAAGCCGTGACGATAAACGGGTTGGAGTTGTTTATTTCCCAGGCCCTGGCTTCGTTGGATCTGTGGTTCGACGCGCCGGTTTCGGAGCGAATCGATCGATTGCATCTAAAAAGCGAATTGGCCGATTCCTTAAAATAGTGAATATTGTATTGGATCGCAGAGTCACTGGGATTTTTCTGTCAGGAAGACTAATATTCGTTCCGATTAAGCAGGACATCTTATCGGAAATCGCCGGGGTCGGCGGAAGATACGTTCGGAATTAACCGGGAATTTCAATAATATTTGCGAAATTTCGCTGTGCGACTTAGTGGTAATTAGGCAAAACAAACGAACCGATGATGCAAAAACTTACATTTTTAACTGCCGGTGAATCCCATGGGAAAGGCCTTCTGGGGATTCTTGAAGGTATTCCGGCCGGTCTTGCAATCAGTGAGCAGGAGATCGCCGAGCAATTGGTTCGGCGTCAGCAGGGGTATGGTCGCGGCGGCCGGATGAAAATCGAGAAAGACCGGGCCGAGATTTACTGCGGAGTGCGTCACGGTAAAACATTGGGAACGCCGGTGGGCTTGATTATTCCCAATAAGGATTGGGAGAATTGGGCCAATAAGATGTCGGTGGAGCCTCCTGCCGGGGAGACACCGGCGGTTACGCTGCCCCGTCCGGGGCATGCCGATTTGGCCGGTGTCCGGAAATTCGATTTTCGCGACATTCGTAACGTATTGGAAC
>JALUTR010000150.1 GCA_027021785.1 Fidelibacterota bacterium
GAAAAATTTGCCCTTCCCCGTTTTCCGCGGGCAGGTGAGGACAGATCGGCGCAATTTGTAACGGGGTTCCCGGCGCCCTGTTTGTTGAACCGGATATGGTCAGAGTTCCGTAGGCGCCTTCTTCTTCCGTTTCAGGAAGGCGGGGAACTTAATTCGCCAGGGCGCCCGTTCGCGAACGGTATGGAGGGTAAGATAGGACGCAACAATCAGCAACAAGAGGTTGGGAGTCCACATTCCGACCATTGGGGACACAATGTTGCGGTCGGCCATCTCCTCGCCGCTGATCATGAGGATATAGTACACCAGGAAGAATCCGAAGCTGAGGCTGATGCCGACCACAAAGCCTCCTTTCCGTGCCAGGACGCCCAAAGGAGCGCCTACCAGTACAAACAGGATACAGGCGAAGGGGAGCGAGAATTTTTTATGGATTTCCACCCCGTATTTATTTTTACTCTTGATATAGCTGTTAATCAGGTTGAATTCATTTCGCGCCTGTCTCTCCAGTGTTTTTAACCGGCGCGCCTTTACATAGCGCCTGGGAGACGCGATGGTCGTGTCGCGTTCGAGCTCTGCGCGCGCCTGGTTGATCCATTGCATTGCCTGTTCATAATCCCGGGGAAAAAGGCTATCGCCGGTGGCGCGTTTAAAGTAATTCGCCAGTCGTTTACGTACGTCATTAATTCGCTTGTCATAGCTTTTGATTTTGGTACGCATCATCGGCACTGTCATTTCGCGATCGTTCCGGTTGGAAGTGTCACGCCGGGTAAGGACAAGGTTGTCGGCGGGAAGGACAATGACGTGTTTTTTAAAGCGGATACGGCGCAGAGTCCGGAAATCTTTATTGTCCAGCTCCTGTATTTCACCGTTGTACAGGGTCAGGATGAGGGCGTCCGCGATGGTTGTGAGGGTCCCGCCGTCGGAAATAATATCGACCTTGGTTTCCTGATTGTTTTTGCTGGTGATATAAATATTTTCCATCAAGCTGTCTTTTTTCCCCTGTATGATCATTCCGTAGTCTGGTAAGTCGTCGATAAAATGACCCGGTTCGATATTCATACCGGGTCGTTTCCGGTAGATATCGCCGGACAGGATGCGGGCCCGGAAGTTCATTTCCGGGAGGATAAAATTGTTGAAATAGACCAGCCCGATACTCACGATCAAGCCGAATAACAAAGCGGGTTGAATAATGGTCAGGAAACTGATGCCGGATGATCGCATGGCGGTGATCTCATTGTCTTCCGACATCCGGCCAAAGGTCATAAGGGTGGCAATCAGTACCGCCATGGGTGTGGCCAGGGCGACGATCCAGGCCAGGTTTAAAAACAGGTATTCCAGGATCGTAAGCAGATCCAATCCCCTGCCCAGGAAGCGGTCGATGACCCGTAATAAGAAATTGACGAAGAGAATAAAAACGATCACCAGTAATGAAAAGACAAACGGTAAAAAGATTTCTTTGAGGATATAACGGGTCAGCAAACGCATGGTGGAAATTACTTTTGATTTCACTGATCAGAAATCGGAAATGTGGTAAATCGGGTTTATCGGTAAGGGGTGGGTGACGTTCGTGATTCCCCGGTTTTGCGGGGTCCGGCAACCATGCTTTGCGCCTTGTTTCGGAGGGAAAACACCCCTAATTTTCCGCGCCCGAATCAGGGCCGATGGTGGGCGTAGCTCAGTTGGTTAGAGCATCTGGTTGTGGCCCAGAAGGTCGTGGGTTCAAATCCCATCGCTCACCCTTCCGGTTTCCGGATGTTCGTTTCCGGCGGCCGGTTTTATCTTGTTTTGGCGGCGGTTATTGTAGAAAATACTGCGTTCTTTAGAAAGACAAGAAATCGTAATGTTTACGCTTCAAAACATTTACGGGGCGTGGCGTAGCCCGGTAACGCGTCCCGATTGGGTCGGGAAGTTCGGGAGTTCCTTAGAATATGGCCCTGGCCTCGACAAGTTGAGGATGTTGGGACAAAGAATATAGGGTTAATTTATTATTCCCTTGTTTAGGTTTACGTTAGTTATCATTAAGAGTATGTTGTTCTATAGAAAGACAAGAAATCGTAATGTTTACGCTTCAAAACATTTACGGGGCGTGGCGTAGCCCGGTAACGCGTCCCGATTGGGTCGGGAAGTTCGGGAGTTCCTTGGAATCGGAGCCCTACCTCGATAAGTTGAGGATGTTGGGACAAAAAATATAGGGTTAGTTTATTATTCCCTTGTTTAGGTTTACGTTAGTTATCATTAAGAGTATGTTGTTCTATAGAAAGAAAAGAAATCGTAATTTTAACGATTCAAAACATTTACGGGGCGTGGCGTAGCCAGGTAACGCGCTTGCTTTGGGAGCAAGAGATCGAAGGTTCAAATCCTTTCGCCCCGACTCTAATTTTTTCTATGGTGGACTTGCAATATTCTACTTTGGGAGCAGAGGTTGGGAGTCCCTCCGATGGAATCGGAGCCCACCCTGACAAATTAAAGTTTATTATTGTATGCTGTTAAAAAGAGCCGCCCCAGGAAATTGCGACCTGGATGATCGGTTGAATTAGCCAAATGTATATAAAAAAGATCCAGACGAGCAGCCCCAGTGTATTCAAAAAACTGGTAAAAAAAGATAGCAATGAGCCCTTAGCCGGGGGAATTTCATAAGGCGTTTTGTCAGGTGATTCTTCATCAGTAGCAAAATTGCGCACCCGGCAATTTTTCGAAACGTAGCCATAGGCCGTCTTCTTCGAGACATGAGAATCC
>JALUTR010000151.1 GCA_027021785.1 Fidelibacterota bacterium
CGGCAGGTGGCACGTTTTGCCGGGCCAGCCTTTCTTACCGCACCGGCAACCGCTTCCCGAATGAACGAGATTGCTTCGTCCGGCTTCGGGCTATCTTATCAGCATGAGCTTTACGGATCGACTGTATGCGCCTGCCTGGACAAGACAGATATACATGCCGTTTGCAAGAAGGCGACCTTGTTCATCTCTGCCGTTCCACCGTGCTGTATGAAAACCGGCGGACTGAAAACTTTGTTCGATGACGTTTACCCTCTGCCCCAGGACATTAATGACAAAAAGGGTAACCTTCGTTGCCCGCGGCAGCTCGTATCGAATTGTCGTTCGAGCACCGAACGGATTCGGAGCTGCTGAAAGAGAGAGGACGGATGGAACCACCACGGGAATGTCTTCAACTGCCGTCAGCGTCGTGTTTTCCCACCATGCAATCTTGTTTCCGGCGTACCCCGCGCCTAAAACATCAAGGTCCCTGTCGCCATCCATGTCGGTGGCGTAAACATACCAGGCGCCTTTAAAGGTATCCGAGACCGCATGCTTCGTGAACACTCCGTTTCCATCGTTCTCCCACAATGCGATAGTGTTTGATGAATATGCCGCACCCAGCACGTCCATATCCCCGTCGTCGTCCAGGTCCGTGGGATATACAGCGCCAGCGCCAAAAAAATTATCATCAATTTTAATCTCGGTAAAATTATTGTTTCCGTCGTTTTTCCACCACGACACGTCAGCCTGATCGAAGGATACGCCGAGGATATCGACATCACCATCACCATCGATATCCGCCGTCTGCACCGATGTTACGCTACCGGAAGTCGATGATACGACATGGGAAGTAAAGTTCTCTTTCCCGTCATTTTCCCACCACATGATGGATACTGAACCCCCTTCAGAACCGGCAAGTACATCCATATCGCCGTCCCTGTCAATATCGTCGGCATATATATTGAATATCTCCTCGAATGCCCGGGATATGACGTGTTCGGTGAAAGTCCTGTTTCCGTTATTTTCCCACCAGTACAATGAGTCGGAACTTTTATCCCCTCCCAGGATGTCGATATCGTTGTCGCGATCAAGGTCAACCGCATACACCGTCACGGGTTTCAGCATGTTATCTTTCAATATATGCCTGGTGAAGTTTTCGTTTCCATCGTTCTCCCACCAACAGATGTAATCCATGGCAAGGGCTGCTCCGATGACATCCGTGTCTCCATCTCCATCCACGTCGATCGCGTAAACGGAATTTGCTTCCAAATAATCCGGATCGATGATATGTTCCGTGAAATTTTCATTCCCATCGTTTTCCCACCACCTGATACCCGCTGTGCCCCTTGAAGCCCCAATGACATCGATGTCGCCGTCTCCGTCAATATCCGTAGCGTACACACAGGCGGCCCTCATAAAATTCGTCGTGATGTTGTGCTCGACAAACTGGAATTGCGCGAACGCTGCCGAGCTTGCGGCGAGAAAAAGAATGATAAAATACAGGCGAACGGCGTTGAATTGTAATCGATGTTTCATGTTTGACCCCCTTTTACAGTATAGTAGAGAACTTCTAAAAACCTGTCGTTGCGAGGGCGAAGCCCGAAGCAATCTGCGAGTTTGGACGAGATTGTTTCGTCCGCCTCCGATGCCTCCATCCGCCGCGGGCGGAGCTGCAATGACAACGCATGTACCGTGTTTTTAGAAGCGCCGAATGATCAATTATTTCCGTGTAAACAGTACTTCCAATACCAATTCATACTCTCCTTCGGTATTCGGATTTTCCATCCTCAATATTACCTTGTTCCGGTCGATCTTTTTGAATGTTTGTCTCAATAAACTGTCATGCCAATTGATGAACAGCGTTTCATCGTCGATGAAATCACACGTGGCTTTCATGAAACTCCCGGAACTTTCGAACCACCAAAACCTGTAGATCCCGGCTTTTTCATCCCGTACAAAGATGGCGTGCGCCCGGCCCTTTTTGCCGTCTATCAACGTGGAATAATCAAAAAAGACGTACTTATCATCGAGCGCTCTCTTGAATTCCCCGCGCCCGGTTCCCGAGGCGGCTTCACTGAACGAGCTTTCCGGGATGTGGTATTCCATGTCCCAGGTTCCAAGCAAAAAATCGAATTTTTCCATGTGAGGTGGATCCTTGGCAGTACGTGTATCAAGCGTTGGTTAGGCTATCGGTTGAACTCAGCAACGCGGCGTTAAGAGCGTCGGATGGAGTGATTTGTTGAGAGTTGTATTATCCCTTTGATTCCATAATCTCAATGAATCGTTCGGTATTCTCAACGGTAAAACCAATACGGATCCTCTGAGAAACCAGGCGAATTAAGAAAATCGAGTTTCGCCGAGGTCTGTTCCAATCCAAAGGGAACCAAACCATAAAATTACTCGTCCCCCATATTCTCCATTTCCCATTCAGGAAAGCAGGTGATTTCTTTTCAAAGCCAAGGATGTCAGAAAATTCAACAAACTTGGATCCAAACGGGAAGTAGTAATTCCGGAACCGAATTCCATTTTCATACACTTTCACGAGGTTATCCGAGTAGATAGTATTCCTTTTCATTCTTTTTTCTCCTGACGATTAAGCTCACCGGTGGCATTTGAGCGAAGCGGAATTGCCGTCCGGTGCAACACATTGTTGAGCTTCTTGACTACCTTTTTTCAAGGTCAAAGAATCAACCACATTTTTCATCATATTGCTTTGCGTCCCCTTGTGGCCGTCAGATCGATACGTACCGGGA
>JALUTR010000152.1 GCA_027021785.1 Fidelibacterota bacterium
TACCAACGCGGCGTATGTGGAAAGCTGGTTGCATATTCGTGCTTATCATTTCGGGAAATACCTCTCCGGGCGCTACCGTTTAATGGTAATCCCTCCAAATGAAAAAGCCGCCCTCCGCATACCGGTTGACCCCGCGACCGGGAACAGGATCCGGATACGGCTGGGGGGGATCGGTTACCAGGGAGAACTTCATTTAAATGGGCACTATCTTGGTTCCTTTGCCGGGCCGGTGACATCGCACCTGGCGGCTTCGGCGCGTTACGTTAAGGATATTCGATGTGAATATGATTATTATATTAAACCGGAGATGACAGCCGGTGCCGGGGAGGGCGTACTCGAAATAATTATTGCCGACCGGGAAGATACCCGCTATCTGAGCGGCCCCTGTATCCTGCAATCGGTCGAACTTTCGAAATTAAGCCCCGATTTCAGTTTACCCGTGTTCACGCCCAAACCGATTGAACATCGGGTCCGGATCGCGCCCAACAAACGGTATTTTTACCTGGAGAACGGACAAAGCTATTTTCCCGTCGGGATTACCTTGTGGAGCCCGGTCAGCGGTTCAACGGTCGGACTGAAACGGCACAATGTCGGTCCCTATTGGTGTGAGAACGATCCCGAAATAACATATCGCTGGCTGGAAAAACTCGCGGCCCACGGCATGAATAATATTCGCATAGTCACCGCCAGCACGGCTTTCATTCGCAAAATTGGCGAAATCAATATGGAAAAGGTGGAATTGTTGGATGAAGTGATCCGGCGTTGCCGAAAACTGGGGTTGTATGTGGTCATAAGCCTGGAGGATCATTTTAATTTGTGGAATGATTCCGAAAAAAATCCTTCGCCGTTCAGGGAAATAACCCGTCGGGGCAGAACCGAGAGGGAGCAGAGATCGCTTTTCTTTTCCGATCCGGTGATTCGCAAAGAAATGGTGAACTTTGCCAGGTGTCTCGCGGAGCGATATAAGGATGAAAAGACCGTCATGGCCTACGAATTGATGGATGAAGTATGGTTTTCCGGGCATCGGGGTGACCCGGCGATGCTTGATTATCACCGGGACCTGGCGAAAGCCATCCGGAGCGTATCAGCCGATCAGTTACTATCCACTTCTGTTCTGAGTTGGACTTTTAACGGGAAAATTGTGGATACATGGGTTGATTTACTGCCGGTGGAGGAACTGGACTTTCATAGCTTTGAAGCCTACGAGGACTGGGGCTGGTCGCTTGAAAGAACGAGGCAATATTTGTATCGCCTGAGTTCCCTGGGGCGACCGGCGTTCTACGGCGAAAGCAACTGGTATGGCAATCCGTTATTTTTCTGGCAACGCGCGTGGTGCACCGTGTTTTCGGGAGGCGTGGGAGTCCGCCCCTGGAATTACATCAGTGAAGCGCACATGACCTTAATGGCTCCCTTGCTGAGGTTTACGCAGAAATTTCGCTGGGCGAAGATAACCCCTCAAATCGGTCTTGCCGCCGATAATCGGGTACGCTCGGAAGCCGAAATACGGTATGTCGCCGACGAAAAGGGAACCGAGATCGCCATCTGGGCGGAAGGGGATGCCGGGACAGTTGTGGGGGTTAACGGATTATCGGGAGATTATACCCTGGAATGGTTTGATCCCTGGGATGGTGAAATCCACGAAACCAAGGAAGTCAAAATTGACAAGGAGTTCCAGACTGAAATTCCCGCTCGGGGTCGACAAAAGGCGATGGTATTGCACCTGCGGAAATAAAGTGGTTTGCCGAGGCTTTTAACTTACCGCGAAGAACACGAAGGGTTTTTTAGGTTTTTTGTTTTTTAAATAAAATAATGATTCAATCCTTAAATTAACCTTTGCGACCTCTGCGACTTTGCGGTTATTCACTACGAAGGTATTGAAGGAATTGAATGAAAAGCACCAAAGGCACTTTGAAACAAAATTGTTTACATAGAGAAATGAGGGGAATATGAAACTTACCCTGCCTTATGGAACCACCACCGTAGAAGTCGAGATTCCGGCGAAAAATCTTATTTCGGTCTCTCCCCCGAACGATCTTCCTCCAAGTGAGGATATTAACGAGGCTTTTCGGAATGCCCTGGGAAATCCGATCGGTACGCCGCCGTTGGAAAAGATGGTGAAAAAGGGGGATACGGTTGCGATTGTCATCGACGACATTACCCGTCCCACCCCGTCCAGGCTGATCCTTGAACGGCTGTTAAAACCCATCTTAGCCCGGGGTGTACGCAAAGAAGATATCGTGATTTTAGTGGCGCTGGGTCTCCATCGGCCCCTCACCGAACGGGAAATACGAGGGTTGACCGGAGATGACATTTTCGAACAATACCGGGTGCTGAATCACGAACCGTGGAACCGGGAAGCCATGACCTATCTTGGCAAGAGTAAAAGCGGAAATAATATCTGGATTAACAGTATCCTTGCCGAAGCCGATGTGAAAATACTCACGGGCCTTGTCCGTCCTCACCCGGTTTTCGGGTATACCGGGGGGAGAAAAAGTATTCTGCCGGGGATTTCCGATGGTGAAACGGTGCTTTATAATCACCGGGCCGAGTGGCATTTGTTTAACCCCAACTGCGATAACCTGGTTATTGAAAACAATCCCGCTCATCTGGACGCCCTGGATATCGCCAAACGGGTTGGCGTGAATTTTATCGTTAATGTGGTTTTAAATCGGAAAAAGGAAATTGTTAAGGTGGTGGCCGGGGATGTCGAACAGGCCTGGAGGGAGGGC
>JALUTR010000153.1 GCA_027021785.1 Fidelibacterota bacterium
TGAACAGATTACGGCCGTTGATGGTGATCTGTCAGCCGGCGGGGGCATGGAATATCCGAACATCACGGTGATATCCAGCGGCGGTTCAAAAGATATGCTGGAATTCGTTATTATGCACGAAGTGGGCCATAATTGGTTCTATGGGGTTCTTGGATCAAATGAACGCGATCACGCCTGGCTGGATGAAGGATTGAATCAATATTCCAACCTGCGTTACTGGGAAAAGAAATACCCGCAACGGGATGGAAAGGTGATTTTCTCCGAGTTTATCCAGAAAAGGTTGAGGATAGGGGAAAATTTACGTCTCCCATGGGTTATAGGATATATGATGTATAGCCAAAGAGTTTTCCCGGGCGACGATCAACCGGTCGATATTCCTTCGCAGGATTTTAACCGGCGGAATTACGGCAGTATTGTTTACGGTAAAACCGCCATCTTTACCCGGTTTTTACAGGAATACCTGGGGGAAGAGAAGATGAACGAAATATTCCGGGATTATTATGAAACCTGGAAATTTAAACATCCCCGGCCGCAGGATCTAAGGGCGATTTTTGACAAGCACGTGGAAAGCAATCTGGATTGGTATTTCGAAGATGTCATTAACGGGACGAAAGTTGTTGATTACGGCGTGAGAATCAAGGACAATGAAGTGCGGGTGGAAAACCTCGGGACGATGGCTCCCCCGGTTGAGATCGCATTTTACGATAAGAAAGGGGAAGAGTTGGAACGACGATGGTTGACCGGGTTTTCGTCGGTCAAAACAATCCCGATGGTTGAAGGAGCAAACTTCCTGCGTCTCGATCCGGACAATTATATGCCGGACATTGACCGGAGTAACAATTCGACGCACAGACCACTGGACATTCATTTCGTTTTTGATCAGCCGGATCCGGGGAAAAGGGAATGGTATTGGCTGCCCTGGTTTGTTGGTTGGAATCAGTATAACGGATGGACCCCCGGAGTATTGTTTTACAGCGGTTTCATACCCGGTTACCGTTACGGTATCTCGTTGACCCCGATGTGGGATTTTAAGCATGATCGGTTGGTTGGCGCCGTTTCCGCGCAGAGAAAGGTGTACCAAACAATGGGATTTCGATCGGTGACGCTGGCTACCGGATTCAGTGATTATACCGGTCACCGCGGCGCTAAAATCGGTTTTAAGGGGGAACTGCGAAAGCCGGTTGTGGCAACGCCGAAAACCATCGTTCAGGGCAAGCTGTATTTGCATGATATTATCCGTGGCGCTGTCAATGAGGTTCTGTATTCACCGGGTGTTTTTACTATCGGCAAACTGGGGATGGAATACTCAAATAACCGGAGTCCTTTGCTAAAATATTCCGGTAGCGTTGGAATAATCTCGAGTCTCGGCGGGGCCTCATTTTCCAGGTTGCATGTTGTCGGTGATTTACAATACCGGCAGAGCGAAAAGATGTCTGCCAAGGCAAGAATCTGGGTCGGGAAATTTATTGACGATCGTAACATTCCTAACCAATATCGCACTTATCTTGGGGGTGGAGTTGATCCCGAATTCGAAAATATTTTCGTCCTTGATCGAATCGAAAGTGACGGCAAGAGCCCATATAATCTCTATGATGAACAATTTATTCTTGATGGGCCGGGGCTTCACGGACGGGCCATACAGAACGGCTTGCCGATGGTTTCCGAGGATTTGGCCTGGGGATTGAATTTGAGTCAGACGTTGCCCAAAAAACTGGGAATGATCTTTGTCGATTTGGCCGGAGCCTCTGATTTGAGTCAGACTTATTTTGACGCCGGCCTGGCATTCGCGCTTGCCGGGATCCATATTTATGTGCCGCTTTACCAGAGTTGGGATGATCAAACCACGCCGACCGACTTCCCCTGGATAAAGGAACGAATCCGTTTCGAATTGAAAGTCCCCTCCTTTGGCGCCCGGTAAACAGGGGTGGGAAAACCAATCCATAGGCTGATTGCAGGATCGAACTACACTCTCACCTGATCGTTCATGGTCTCCTGACCATGAACAAAAAGACATTTGCAGGAAGAATCGGACAAAAGTTTGGAAGCCGACAATCAGTGCCGGCGGATATCTCTGTTTTTACGGCATTTTCTCCCATGATCCCGCAGACCACCCGGCGGATTCACTTTGCTCCCTGAGAATGGGATTATTCCCGAGAATTATTCGGATTTGTTTTTGTCTTGGTCTGCCGGCGACAGGATGTTTCACGATTCAAACGTGCGGAAACAAGTTCACGCTTTTATTTCTTTGAACAACACCATGATTTAAGGATGTAGTCAAATATTTCATACCACCCCTGTGGTCCCCTCCTCACTTGAGGAGGGGACGTTAACATTGATCCGCCGATCAACAGACAAATCCCCAACCGGTAGTTAATGCCGGTAAAACGGAAAATACATGTTCACCAATTAGAACTTGTCCAATTACCGAATATTACGAGGAAATTTGAGGCGATTTGGCGGAACACAATCCAAAACTAACTCGAAATATGCTGTCCAGGACGTTTTTATGATCGAAGATATTGTAAAAATCACGATCAAATCTCATGCTATGCCGCCCCTTCAGGGCTAATGTGGTTTTGTTCTTCTTTTCTTTCCCGGATCAAGTCCAAAAAGTTCTGTAAAATGCATTAAGCAGACATAGTCTTCTTTAGTTTAATTGATTTAAGTTCCTTTTCATGTTTTTCTAACAACATCATGTCAAGATATTGTCTTCCGGTTATCCA
>JALUTR010000154.1 GCA_027021785.1 Fidelibacterota bacterium
GAGGGGTCTAAATTAAAACAAAACCACCGTAAAGTAGTTTATCGATATCACGATATCACAGTAATGCCTCAGCGACGGGGGCGCATTTAATGTGCCAAGTTGAGCGAAGCGAAATCCCGACGATAGTCGGGAAGCGAGTCCGCCAAGCGGACCGGCGCATGCCGGGAAACCAATCCACCGGGCGGTCTGCGGGATCATCAATGGCGGAAATGCCTGGGAAACCATACCGAAAATCAGGTTTTCGATCAATCATTCAAACATTGATCCTGCAAGGTCTCCCGACCTTGCAGTGGTAATGAAATTGATTTATTCAATCCGCAGAATCAGGAGATCCTGCGTGATCATCTTTGGTGTCAGGCTTCCAAATTTGTGTCACGTCCTTCTTGCAAAAGTCCTTTGTTCATGGTCAGGAGACCATGAACGATCAGGTTAGGTGTAAGAATATCCGATCCTGCAAGGTCTCCCGACCTTGCAGCGGGATGAGTTGAGATTATACATAGGATCAGGAGATCCTGCGGGGTCTCCCGACCTCGCAGCGGAAGGAGCCGTGTTTTTCCGCAGAATCGTCCTCCGCCAACCCGGCATGGTTATTTGCCGGGAGGGCAACGAAGATTCCGCGGCCATGCTGACTTCATAAAAATCAACGATAAACAAACCGTCGGTTTCTTTCCGACCGGAGTGGAATTTATTCACCAATGATTTTGATCAACACACGCTTACGGCGATGCCCGTCGAATTCACCGTAGAAAATCTGCTCCCAGGGACCGAAATGGAGTTTCCCGTTGGTAATCGCCACAACCACTTCGCGTCCCATGATCTGTCGTTTATGGTGGGCGTCACCATTATCTTCCCCCGTTCGGTTGTGGGCATAGCGACTCAGCGGTTCATGGGGAGCCAGTTCCTCCAGCCATTGTTTGTAATCCCGGTGAAGTCCCGGTTCATCATCGTTGATAAAAACCGACGCCGTAATATGCATCGCGTTGATCAGACACAGGCCTTCGCGGATTCCACTTGCCCTTACGGCATCCTCAACTTCCTGAGTGATGTTGACAAAATCCATCCGGGCCGGAACCTGCATCCACAATTCTTTCGTGTATGATTTCATAAGAACACCTCTTGACAAATCAGCAACCTAATAGACGATGACATAGTAAATCACATAAACCCAGGACAACAGTCCGTGAAAAATCGCCCATAGCACCGATTTATGGAGCGAAAAGGAAATCGTTATCGCCAAAACAGTACCAAAAGTAACTCCATTTTTAATAATCTCAACTCTGGTCATAATAAACCTCCTGATATTTGTTGTCCTTTTTTTATCATTACAACCGAATCGCACACCTTGCCTGCTGCCACGTGATTCCCGAAGGGAAACCTGACCCCGGGGTCAAAAAGTTAATCATTTCACGACCGGAATTCCTTAATGAATTTGAAAAAGCATTATTATATTAGTTTGCAATCCCATTGTACTCATCGCACTTATGGAACAACTCCCGACAACGAACGAGATCGAACTCGCCGCCCGGCGAATTAAACCTTTTGTTCATCGAACTCCCGTGTTGATAAACCAAGGCATAAACCGGATAGTGGGGACAAAGTTGTACTTTAAATGTGAAAATTTCCAGAAAACCGGGTCTTTTAAATTTCGCGGGGCCTGTAACGCCGTTCTTTCCCTCCCTGACAAGGTTGTAAAGGATGGTGTCGCCACCCATTCTTCCGGCAACCACGCGGCGGCTTTATCCCTGGCCGCGCGAATGCGCCACGTCCCGGCCTACATCGTAATGCCACACAATGCACCGGCGGTGAAAATCCGGGCCGTATTGGAATACGGGGGGAGAATCACTTTTTGTGAACCGACTTTGAAGGCCCGCGAACAAACCCTCGAAATGGTCCTTCACGATACCGGGGCAAAGCTGATTCACCCTTACAACGACCCGGTGGTAATTGCCGGACAAGGAACCGCGGCCCGGGAATTCCTGGCGGAAATACCGGATCCGGATATTCTTATTACTCCCGTGGGTGGTGGTGGTTTGCTCAGCGGAACCGCCCTTGCCGCCGCGGAATCGCATCCCTCAATACGCATAATCGGCGCCGAGCCGCAACAAGCCGACGACGCATGTAAATCTTTTCATTCCGGGAAACTGACTCCGGTAACTAATCCGGACACGATCGCCGACGGGTTGCGAACATCCCTTGGCAATCTGACTTTTTCGATTATACAAAAACGGGTGCACGACATTGTCACGGTCAGTGAAACAGGAATTGTACAGGCTATGCGGTTGGTCTGGGAGCGTATGAAAATCATCATTGAACCGTCCGCCGCCGTGCCGGTAGCCGCCCTGATGGAAAGGAAGTTCCCGGTTGAAAATAAACGCATTGGGATTATTCTGTCGGGGGGAAATGTCGATTTGGATCACTTACCCTGGGTTCAGAAGGAATTGAAATCAAATAAGGATAAAAATGAAAACTGAACTTTCAAACGGTGTGGATTCGTCAGAATCAAAAACAGCAATACTCGAGCAACTCCGGACGATACCCGGCGTGGGACCTTCCATCGCCAATGATCTTTGGCAGTTGGGAATCCATTCCGTGGATGACCTTAAGAATCGGGATCCTGAATTACTGTACCATACCCTCTGCGAGATCCGACAACAGCCGTTAGACCGCTGTTTACTCTACGTTTTTCGTTGTGCCGTTTACTTTGCTTCCAATGAAGCCCATGATCCGGAATTGCTAAAGTGGTGGAATTGGAAAGAAACCGATTGATTATCCCACATTCTGCAATAACAACGAATATATCAAATTAAACGAAAATTAGATCAAGTATCAGATCATAATATTGAAGCAACCTTTTCTTCTTCGAAATATCGATTTTAATCATTGAGTCGTAGCCGACCTGTCCATCGTAATAACATGTAGATGGAACCTGTCCATTGTAACTGCGGGTAGATGGAAAAGACATTATAGTGAAAATTGGTGAGTTCATCACCTACAAGGGGCAGGTGTGCAACTCATGTTTAATGAATAACCCCGGTTCGTTTTTACGAGGCTATCAGCAAATCATCGATTAACTGGACAAATACGCTCGCTCCCACAAGCAAGGCGCGTTCGTTAATGTCAAAATAGGAACAGTGGTGGGGGACACTCATCGGCTCCCGGCCGACCGGGGCTGAACCGATAAAAAAGAAGCATCCGGGGACTTCTTTTAGGTAGTAAGCAAAATCTTCTCCGCCCATTGATAAATACGGTTCGCTGGCGCCGTTTCCCACAATTCTGCGGGCTGCGGCAAGCACCTTCCGATAAGCCTGTTCATTGTTAATCGTGGGCGGATACCCATCTTCATAATCCATTTCTATCCGGGCATTGTAGGCCTGACCGATACCGGCCATTATTTCCCGTAACCGGCGTTTTATCATTTGACGGTTTTGTTCGGTGTAAGCGCGTGTGGTCCCCTTCAAAACCACTTTATCGGCAATGATATTGAAGTTATCTCCGCCGGCGATTTTACCCACGGTCACCACCGTACTTTCTATCGGATTGGTATTACGGCTCACGATGGTTTGAAGCGCTGTTACCAGATGCGCGGAGACTACCACGGCATCGACGGTTCCCTGGGGAGCCGCGCCGTGTCCCCCCCGCCCGTTGACCTGAATTTCAAAAATATCCGCCGACGCCAAAATCGGACCGGACTTAACTCCGATCTGCCCGAAGGGCTGGAAATTCCACAAATGCAAACCGTAAATCTCATCCACCCCGTCCAGGCATCCGTCTTCAATCATGTATCGGGCGCCGCCATCCCCCTCCTCGGCCGGTTGGAACAGAAAGCGCACCGTCCCCTTTATCCGCTCCCGGCGCTCCGCCAGGACCTTCGCCGCACCTAACAACATAGCCGTGTGGCCATCGTGTCCGCAGGCGTGCATAATACCTTCATGCACCGATTTGTATTCGACATCGTTGGTTTCCTGGATCGGAAGGGCGTCCATATCGGCCCGCAGAGCGATGGTCGGGCCGGGCTTGCCCCCTTTCAATGTCCCCACAACACCGGTTTTACCTACCCCCGTCCGAACTTCAATCCCGCAGGAGACAAGAAATTGGGCTACCAGGTTGGCTGTCCGACCAACATCAAAACCCAACTCGGGGTGTTTGTGAATATCCCGCCGAATGGCAATGATTTCCCTTTCAAGCGCTTCAATTTCAGGACGAATATTAATAGTCATGATTATCCCCTTTTGCTCAGTAATACAATTCAGGAATCTCGCTTTAAAAGATCCCGTTTCCCGGTTTGACTATCCTCACCGGCATTTATCAAAACAACAATTTCGGTCAACAAACGAATAAAGGACGATTTCACCCGGTTGGCCGTTTCCAACACCTCTTCATGGGTCAGTGGTTTATCGCTAATCCCAGCGGCATAATTGGTAAGGGTCGATATCGCCAGTGTGGGGATACCGCATTCCGCCGCCGACAGGATCTCAGGGACGGTGCTCATCCCTACCGCATCGCCTCCCAATTCCCGAAAGAAACTGATTTCCGCCGGTGTCTCATAAGCCGGTCCAAAGACCCAACAGTAAATACCTTCCCCCAACGGAACCGCTGCCCGCCCGGCGGCTGTCTTTGCCAGTTTTAACAGGCCCGGGTTATGATAAGGATGACCTGTAAAGCGCCTGGGAAGTTCGACCCCGTGACGAAAGGTACAGTCCATGTGTCCTTTAATAAGCATCAGGTTCCCCGGCGGCGTTTCCGGCTTCATTGATCCGGCGGCGTTGGTGATGATCAGATTACTTACTCCCAATTCGCGGAATAACCGAATGGGGAGCGTAACCGTGTGGTAGTCGTATCCTTCGTAAAAATGAAACCGGCCTTTCGCCACGATTAACGGATTGCCCCGTAAATTACCGGCTACCAGTTCACCGGAATGCCCGGCCACGGTGGAACGGGGATAATCAGGAATGTCGCCATAGGGAAGCACAACCGGATCGGCCAACTGATCGGCAAAACTTCCCAACCCCGACCCCAGGATGACCGCCGTTCCGCCCCTGAAACCGGTCCGGTAGGTAATAAATTTCGCCATTGCGGATACGTCCGGTTTCATGGGGTATCCTCGTTCAGCGGTACCGCCAATTGGCCACAACCGGCGTCGATGTCGACACCCCGGCTCCAGCGCACGGTCACGGTAAAAGGCGCATCGTACAACGTCCGTACAAACCGTTCAATGCGATCATCGGACGGTCGTTTGAATCCGTTGCCGATTTCGTTGTACGGAATCACGTTGACTTTGCACGGCAGGTTGCCGATTAACCGGATCAACCGTCGGGCATCGTTGCCGGAATCGTTGATCCCCTCCAAAAGCACATATTCGAACGTGGGATGATTGCGGGTTTTCTGATAGTAATACCGGGCCGCCGATAACAATTCCGGCAAGGGGTGGCTTTTCGCGACAGGCATGATTTGCCGGCGCTTTTCCTGTGCGGGGCTGTTGAGACTGATAGCCAGTTTAAAGCGCCGTCGTTCGTCGGCGAACTTTTGGATTTTGGGAATGATTCCCACGGTAGACACGGTGATTTTACGCGCCCCCAGGCTGATGCCATCGGGATGATTCAAAATTTCGGCCGCCTGCATAACGTTACGGTAATTCAAAAATGGCTCCCCCATGCCCATGAATACGACATTGGTAATTCTTCCCTCCGATTCGGCCTGCAGCAACAGGAACTGATCCAGGATTTCCCCGGCGGTCAGGTTCCTCCGAAACCCCATTCTTCCCGTCGCACAGAACGCGCAATTTGCCGCGCATCCCACCTGGGTGGACAAACATACCGTGATCCGGGTCTTTTCCTTTATCCGGACGGATTCAATCATTTCTCCCGTTGACAGTTGAAATAAATACTTTCGGGTCAAATCCGCATCCGATCCGGAATGGCTGATCTTCGTCAGGGTATGAATTACCGCTTCCGATTCCAGTCGTCGGCGAAGGGTTTTCGGAAGATTCCTCATATCGCCGAAAGAATGCACTTTTCGGGCGTAGATCCAATTAAAGATCTGCCGCGCGCGAAAACGCGGCTCTCCGATTTCCGCCAAGGCTCTTTCCAAAGCGGGAATATCCATCCCCACCAGACTTACTTCCGTCTCTTTTTGTATCACAGACATGAGATGTAATTTCTCACAACTTTTGTGCTTCGGCAAGACAATGATCAACTGAAATTTCAACAATGCCTTAATGACAGGGCGTATTTGAAGAACCAATCCGCCGGCGGACGGGTTTCTCCACCCATAACTGGAGGATCACAATTTCACCCGACATTCCAATTGTTTCCCCTCAGGTTGCCCCGTAAGTTTTGTCCCTTTATTTAATGGTGACAATTGCAACAGGATTAATCTATGAATGAACCGCAAGATATAAAGCTACTGAAAGAATTAACCGCGGCCCGGGAACGATTTCTGCAGGAAATCGGTCATGTTATTATCGGGCAATCGAACGTCCTCGACCATATTCTCATTGCCCTTTTCTGCAAGGGACACACCCTCCTGGTTGGTGTCCCGGGACTGGCCAAGACTCTGATGATTAAGTCCATGGCCGAGCTATTGGATCTGAAATTCAGTCGGATTCAATTCACGCCCGACCTGATGCCTAGCGACATCACCGGTACGGAAGTGATCGAAGAAGATCACTCCACCGGTAAACGCGAATTCCGGTTTTTTAAGGGTCCTGTCTTCGGCAATATCATCCTGGCCGATGAAATCAACCGGACGCCACCCAAAACCCAGGCTGCTTTATTGGAAGCCATGCAGGAACACAAGGTCACGGCCGCCGGCAATACCTATACGCTCGAAGAACCGTTTTTTGTTCTGGCCACCCAGAATCCCATTGAGCAGGAAGGCACTTACCCTCTGCCGGAAGCCCAACTGGATCGATTCATGTTCAACCTTAAAATTGATTATCCCACCCGGGAGGAAGAGGTTGCAATCGTGCAATCGACAACGGGGAAAATGAGCGCCGCGTTGAAAAAAGTTATCAGCCGGAAAGAATTACTGGACTTCCAGGACCTGGTACGGCGGGTCCCGGTGGCCGCGAACGTGGTTGAATTCACCGTTGATTTCGTAACCTCCACCCGCCCAAACTCCGACAAAGCCCCCGATTTCATCAAGGAGTGGATCGACTGGGGCGCCGGTCCCCGGGCTTCGCAATACCTGATCCTCGGCGCTAAAGCCAGGGCCATTCTTGACGGACGACCCACACCGGACATCAACGATGTGAAAGCCCTGGTATTGCCGGTAATGCGGCACCGGGTGCTGCCGAATTTCAACGCCGAGGCCGAAGGCGTCAGCGTTGACGATATTCTGCTCAAATTGCTGGATAATCGAAGTTAAACACGAAAATTATTGCCGACATAAAAAAAATGCTCGCCGATCACTCCGACCGTTAATCCATAACATCCAACATGCCAAAAGTAGATAAGCGCAAATACCTTAAACCGGAAATGGTGGCCCGGTTGAACAACATGTCATTGCGGGCCCGCATGGTGGTTGAGGGGTACATCATCGGGCATCATAAAAGTCCCTACCACGGCTTCAGTGTTGAATTCGCCGAGCACCGGGCCTACGGTCCCGGTGATGAAGTGCGACATATCGACTGGAAATTGTACGGCAAAACCGACCGCTATTACGTGAAACGTTACGAAGAGGAAACCAATCTTCGTTCATACCTGATTCTGGACACCAGCAAATCCATGACCTACGCCAGCGGTTCCATATCCAAACTGGACTATGCCAGTTATTTGACCGCCGCTCTCTCCTACCTGATGCTGAGTCAGCAGGACGGGATAGGCCTGGTTCTTTTTGACGAAAAAATTCAACAATTTATTCCTCCCCGCTCGACTCCCGGCCATCTGAATACGGTTTTATCCCAACTGGACCACATCAATCCCGGAAGCGATACAAAGTTGGGTCCCGTACTGCATGAAATGGCCGAACGAATTAAAAAACGCGGACTGGTAGTCCTGATATCCGATCTTTTCGATGATCCGAACGCGGTCTTAGGGGGGCTAAAACATTTCCGGCATAATAAACAGGAAGTGATCATTTTCCATATTTTAGACCGGCAGGAATTGGAATTCGAATTCAATACCCGTACCCGGTTTAAAGATATTGAGACCGGTGAGCTTATCACTACCGAGCCCTGGCAAATACGATCATCCTACCGCTCCCTGGTGGAACAATTTCAGGCCAGTTATCGCAAACGATGCCGGAAACGGCAGATGGATTATATTCCCTTATTTACCGACCAGGACCTTGACCTGGCACTAAACGAATATCTGCGAAAACGGCAAAAATTAGGATAAAAAAAGCCCCATTCCATTATTTGTGAATGAGGCTTTAAAAAGCGTTATTGATTCTAATCTATTTTCCGACCTTTTTGGACTTTTCAAAATAGCGTTGCGCTTCGTCTGTTTTCCCCTGACGAAGCAGGACCCTTGCCATGGCCCGGTAATATTCCGGATTGTCCGGATCAATATAGATTAATTCCTTATAGAATTTCTCCGCCCGGCGCCATTTTTCCACGCTTTCAAATGTTTGCGCAATGCCCAATAATGCTTCCGTGTCATCCGGATTTAATTCATAGGCCATCATGAAATTATCTTCGGCGTTGGCATATTCTCCGATTTTCATATAAAGCACACCCAGATTAAAATAAAGATCACCTCTTTTTTTGAGGTCGTCTTCTTCCCCAATACCGATATTATAAACTTCTATGGCCTTTTCCATCTGATCCAGGTCATAGTAATTCTGCGCGAGATACCGTATTGCATCCGTATTGCCCGGATCAATTTCGACCACCTTCTGAAAATACTTTTGAGCTTCTTCCAATTTGCCCATTCTGGTCAGAATTTGTCCGGCGGTCATATTGATAGTTTGATTATCAGGATTCAATTCAACCGCTTTTTTAATCACCTGGAGCGCGGTATCCCTTTCCCCCAATTCGAAATAACTTGTTGCCAGTATGGTATACGTTTGATCTTTCCCTGGATTGACTAATCTGGCGGTCTCAAACGAATCAACCGCCTTTTTTAAATTCTCAATCCGTTTCTCACCGGTAGCTTCTCTGTAGGCATTATAGTAACGCACACCCTCATTATACAAATCCGTCCAATATTGTAAACGGGCCAGCTCGACATATTTCCTTACCGTAGTCCCCTGCAATATTTTTTGATCCGGGTGTTCCATTGCCCGATCCAACATTTCCGCTACCTTTTGCCAATTTTTCTGCCGGGCATATATTTCCCGGGCCAAAAGGAAGGGAACCTCAGGATTGTCCGGTTCAACATCCAGAGCCTTGATTAAAAAGTTTTCCGCGTTTTTCCAATCCTTCTGTTGTATATAAAGTTTAGCTGAAGTTAATTCTTCACTGGCACAGCCCGATAAAAAAAACCCTGCCAACACAATAGCTAACAAAGGCCACCTAAAAGCTTTCATCATGGGGTTCCTCGTTTTTAATTTTTTCCAATATGACCATTAATACAGCTCAGTTTCGCGGGATCAATCCGCTATTATCGCCGCGCACTTTCCAGATCGTTTTCGGTTGCGCGTACCGATACAAAAACTGTCGCCTCCTCCGCATTAATTTGATAGCCATAATATCCAATTTATCAACCCGATAAATTAGAAGGAGTCTGTTTGCCTATCAAGCATTAACAGTAGAACGTAGGAAGGCTTTACGCTCTTCGATCTCTTCGTCCGTGACTCGCAATAAACGTTCCACGCCGAACCCTTCCACGCAGACCGAGGCCAGGGCGGAGCCGGCAACCAAAGCTTCCGAAAAAGAACCGTTTCGCGCTAATTCAGCGATAAAACCGCCGCCAAACGTATCTCCCGCACCGGTTGGATCAACAACTTCCTTAACTGGATAAACCCCTACCGATAATGATCCCTTATTACCAAACAGTATCGCTCCCCGGCTACCGCGTTTGATTACAACTGTTTCGGGACCCAGCTCCCGCAGGTTGTTTGCGGCGTCTATTTCGGAAACTGTTCCCGTCAGTAACTGTGCTTCCTCTTCGTTTATCAAAAGTACATCCGCCTTTTTTAACACCGCTGACAATTCCTTACGGGTCGTCTCAATCCAGAGATTCATGGTGTCGATGACCACCTTTTGTTGCCGGTCGTTTTGTCCTATTACCGATAACTGGAGACCCGGATGAATGTTGGCCAGGAAAACCCACGGGACTATACGATTTTGTTCCGATAATTGGGGGTCGAAATCAGCAAACACACCCAGATCGGTAAACAGGGTATCCCGCTCGTCCATGTTCCCTTTATAGCGACCGCCCCAGCGAAATGTTTTGCCTTCCACAACTTTCAAATCCGTCAAATCGGCGGCAAAACGACGATAAATAGCGTGTCCTTCGGGGGGAAAATCGTTCCCTACAACACCGACGACATGTACCGGGGCAGTCCTGCCGGCGGCAATGGTGGCGTATGTGGTTGAACCTCCCAGAAGGTTTTCCCGCGAACCCTTGGGTGTTTCGATAGTATCGAGAGCGATGGAGCCCACAATCAGGATTGATTGATCACACATAAGGACCGGCAGTTTAACCGGAATCCGGTTTCTTTTCAAGGGAAAATAATTGGTCTCAAGTAATACGAGCTTTGGGAGCATATTTGATGTGTAAAGAACCAATAACTCCCGGCGCTGAATGTCCGCTTCCAAACTTTTGTCCTGTTCTTCCTGCAAATGTCCTTTGGTTCATGGTCAGAAGACCATGAACGATCAGATCGGAGTGTAGTCCGATCCTGCAAGCAGCCTGCGTATTGGTTCTTCACCCATAACTAAGGCAATACGGTTTCAAACGTAAAACCCATATAATTTTGATCGCAATAAACGATATATCCGAGATTAATCCATACCCCCCTTCAGGACTGTACCGGATACACTTATGACTACGGCACTTTGTATCCGGAATACCCCAGAATGGGAATCATAAACAGATCAGTCGGTGTCCAAGCCCTGTAGGGCACAGCAAGGAGGACTCCAACTTTTAATTTTCACTACATGTGTAAACAGCGAGGGTAGAACGGGAATTAAAATAGGCTCCTTAACTTAGTAGTGTTTATCCTTAATTTACGGGCGTCGGACTCCTCTTAATTTCTTGCTCCAAAGAAATCTTGGCGGTATATTTTATTCTTATGAGCGTTAAAACATTCGCTATCATCACTGATGTTCATTCTAATGCCGAATCATTAACGAAAGCTCTTTCGATTATTGACGAACGCGAGAATGTCGATCAGGTAATCTGTCTGGGTGACTGCTTTGCATTAGGTCCCGAACCGGAGAAAACATTGGAATTATTGTTATCTTTGGACGGTTGTATCTTCATTCGCGGCAATCATGATCGTTATCTCATTGAAAGTCTATGGACCCAGGAACGGCCGTCATTGGAGGGGATGGATCCCGACGATCCTATTTGCCAGGATATTGTGGCCAACGGGTCGTGGACCGCTGATAAGGTCGGAGAAGAAGGACTGGAATTCATCAGGAAAATGCATATTGCTCACCGTGAACAGGTAAATGGCATGCTGGTTGAGTTTACCCACGCCTGGTACCAACGCGACGATCAACCGCCTTCAATGACCGAGGCTTTGCACTGGCGCGATCATGTGCAAGCCACCCATCCCAATGTAAAGCAATTTATTTTTATCCACGGTCATGTCCATTTACCCCGCTACGAAGAACAGGAAAACCTGAGGGTTCTGTGCCAGGGAGCTACCGGTTTACCATTTGATAAAAACCGTCGCGGTGCTGTCGCTTTCTTAACAGTAGGCGGTAAATTCGAATGGGACGTTGTGCGCTTTGAATATAACTATTCCGTAAGCATTCAAAAATTGGAGGAGCGCAAACCTCCTTTTTATCGCAATCTGCAATCCACGCTTCGCTACGCTCAAATCCGAAACGACGTTTAGCGTTTCAACCCCCGTATTTCGTAACTTTCCCCGTCAAATAACCAATGAAAATGTTGTATTTTGATCATAGCGCCACCACTCCCATTCGAAAGGAAGTGTTGGTTCGTATGCAGGAAGTGGAGAGCAAACACTTCGGCAACCCCTCAAGTATCCACCGGTTCGGTCAAAAATCGCGAAGTCTTATCGAAGCGGCGCGACGTCGGATGGCAACCGCCATTGGCTGTCAACCGCACGAAATCATCTTTACCGGGGGCGGAACGGAAGCAAACAACCTGGTCCTGTGGAACCTGATTCACCGGAAACAATCACACGTGATCACTTCCGCGATCGAACACCCTGCCGTACTGAAAGTGCTTAAACGTTTGAAAGAATTCGGTCTGTCGGCCACCCTGATTCCGGTGGATAAAAAAGGACGGGTTGATCCAACTGCAATCGCCCGGGAAATCCGTCCCGATACGGTCCTTATCACTATCATGACGGCCAACAACGAAGTGGGAACGGTTCAACCCATTGCCGAAATCGCCCGAATTGCCCATGAAAAGAATATCCTTTTTCACAGCGACGCCGTCCAAACTTTGGGAAAAATTGAAATAAATGTTCAGGAATTGGGTACCGATTTGATGAGTTTTTCCGCTCACAAATTTTACGGTCCGAAAGGAGTCGGGGCCTTGTACATAAGAAAAGGGGTCCATCTGCAACCTCTGATTATCGGCGGCGGACAGGAACGTCGCCTGCGCGCCGGTACCGAAAACGTAGCCGGGATTGTCGGCCTGGGACTCGCCGCGGAACTCGCCGCGCAACAGGTCCGGGAGACCCGTGCGCATCTGGATTCTCTGGCCTTTAAATTCAGACAGGATTTTTCCCGCGTCTACCCCAGGGCAATTTATAACGGAGACCCGGATCACCAATTACCGGGCCTGGTAAGTGTAACCATCCCCGATGTAACCAGTGACATCCTGCTGATTAATCTGGATCTTCGGGGAATCGCCGTCTCCAGCGGCTCCGCTTGTTCTTCCGGTACCGTCGAACCATCTTCCGTTTTAAAAGCCATGGGCGTTTCCAACGATCTGAACACCCGTACTCTTCGCATCAGCTTTGGCAAGGACAACACACACGAAGAAGTTGCGACCCTGGTGGAAGCGTTGGACACCATCATAAAACGTTACCGGGAGTAAGCTCTCATGGCACACAGCGTCGTGGTCGGAATGAGCGGCGGCGTGGACAGCGCCGTTGCCGCCTTGTTGCTTAAGGAACAGGGGTATCAGGTAGAGTGTCTTTTTATGAAAAACTGGGAGGCGGACGATACCGATGATTACTGTACGGCCGAAGAAGATTATCGGGATGCCATCCAGGTTTGCGATATCCTGGACCTGCCGCTTCATACCGTGAACTTTTCCCGTGAGTACTGGGAACGGGTATTCACTTATTTCCTGGAGGAATACCGTGAAGGCCGCACCCCTAATCCCGATATCCTTTGTAACAGGGAGATCAAGTTTAAAGTTTTCCTGGAGTATGCCCTTGAATTGGGAATGGAATCCATAGCAACGGGACATTACGCCCGCATTCTTCGAAAACGAGGAACATTTCGACTCCATAAGGGGTTAGATGCCGCAAAGGACCAAAGTTATTTTTTATACACCTTGGGACAAAATGAATTGCAAAAAAGTTTATTCCCGATTGGAGAAATGACTAAAGAGAATGTCCGGGAAACGGCCCGTAAAATGGGTTTTCCCAATGCTGAAAAGAAGGACAGCACCGGCATCTGTTTCATTGGAGAGAGAAACTTCAGAGCCTTCTTGAAACAGTATCTCCCGGCCAAACCGGGAGAGATTGTTACCGTGGATGGCCGGATCGTCGGTCAACACGAGGGATTGATGTATTACACCCTTGGGCAGCGAAAAGGTTTGGGCATTGGAGGCGGCCATGGAGATAAGGAGGCCGCCTGGTATGTCGCGGACAAGGATTTGCGTCAAAACCGCCTGATTATTGCTCAGGGGCACGATCATCCCGCCCTCTTCAGTACCCGACTCACGGCAACGCAACTGCACTGGACAACCGGAGAAAGACCAAATGATTCCGTATCCCTGCAAGCCAAGATCCGATATCGACAGGCCGACCAGGAGTGCCGGATTGAATTTTTATCCGACCAAACGGCGATGGTAACGTTTACCGAACCCCAGTTCGCCATCACTCCCGGCCAATCGGTCGTATTCTACGACCGGGACGAATGTTTGGGAGGCGGTATTATCGACCGGGTGGTACGGGACAATGCAACTCCTGAATCTGAAACCAAAGGAAAATCCTGAAATGACAATTGCTTCTTTCAAAGACCGCCGACCCCTGGTTGTAGCAATCCTCGCCGCCGGGAAAGGCAAACGGATGAAATCGGATTTGCCGAAAGTCCTCCATCCGGTGGGCGGAAAACCGATGTTGCTGCACGTGATCGCATTGGCGAAGGAACTTCATCCCGACCGAATCATTGTCATTATCGGACACGGAAAGGAAAAAGTTATCGAAGCGCTGGAAAATACCGGCGTCGAATACGTTTTCCAGGAGAAACAACTTGGTACCGGTCACGCTGTGATGCAACTGGAAACAAAGCTCAAAGATTTTGACGGGGATCTGTTGATTCTCTCCGGGGACGTTCCCCTGCTCCGGTTGGAAACTCTACGGCAACTGCTGCAAACGCACGGCAAAAAAGGAGCCGGCGCCACTCTTTTAACGGCCCTTTTCCCTGATCCAACCGGTTACGGACGTATCCTCAGGACACCCTCCGACACACTGGACCGAATTATCGAGCACAAAGACTGCTCCCCGGATCAACTGTCGATCCGGGAAATCAATGCCGGTATTTATATTTTTGACACACAAACCTTGTTTAAGGCGTTAAAAAAGATTGATAATAATAATCAGCAAGGCGAATATTACTTGCCGGATGCGCTTAGCTATTTTCCCGATTCGGGGAAAACCGTGGCATTGCAGGTAATGGTTGATCCACAGGAAATTGCGGGGGTAAATACACAGGAGCAACTTTTAGAAATTAATCGTATTTTTGAGTCGCGCAATGAATGACTTAATTAGAAAAATCACCTTTCTTGTCAGCCTGACGGTTTTAATCTGGGGACAATTCAAGACGGATGTTCCCCAGGTAAACATGCCTTCGGGCCTCACCGGTCAGTCGGGGCAATATTCAGGTTCCTGGCTCGACCCCAGTCGCTTTAACATGCAACACGGGTTTTCGGTATCCATGCTCCGTTTGGGACAGCAAACCCTGAGCGTAGGAAGTTACACCAATCAAATGACATTTATGCTCAGGAACAACCTCCGTTTGCAAACCAATTTTACGCTAATGCAACCGGCAATGCGCTCCCTGGGACCGCAATCATCCGCGATAAACGGACAGGTTTATTACGGGGCAAGTCTCGATTATCGACCGCTGAAAAACACATTGATACACTTAAGTTTTAACAATTATCCTTATTATGCCCGTCAGGCCTACTCACCTTTTCAGCTTGGTATCAGGTAAATAAGTGGCAAAATCCCAGCGTCGAAAATCTTCCCTTTTCGGCCCCTCCAATAAACGCGCGAAAGGACGAAAGCGATGGAGCCTGCAAAATTCAATCGTTAATTCCGCCATCGCGATTTTGTCATTACTGCTGATTGCCTTCATTTTTTCTTTTTCCCGTCAGTATACTCAAAAGGGGGTCCCCATTAAAACAACCTTCCCCAGTCTCCCGGATCAAACCCGGCTTGCCGTGGAAATATATGAGCAAAACCCCGTGCTGGACATTGAGGTCGAAGTTCTGAACGGCTGTGGTGAAGCGGGCCTGGCCGGAAAAGTATCTGAGTTTCTACGGAACAACCGAATCGATGTCGTTCGTTCGGAAAATGCAGATCATTTCGGGTACGACCGAACACTTTTAATCCAGCGCAATGAAAAATTTGAAAACCTGAAAACGGTATCAGCGACCCTGGGATTTGATTTAAACGATAAAAGCCGGGTGCTGGTACAACCGGATGCAAATTCCGATGTGGACCTGACATTAATTATTGGAAAGGATTATAAAACAATCAGGCCGCTTACAGATTTCTTAAACCATAAATTTTAATTTTGTCCCCAACTTCTTCGAATCAACTGCCACAATCCCACGACCTACCCGAGTTAATAGGCCGGTTAGCCTTATCTAAAAAAGCTGAAAATGTTTTAACGATAGATGTACGTGGTCTGACCAGCATTACCGATTATTTCGTTATCTGTTCGGCGGACACTGAAGTTCAGGTAAAAGCTATTGCCGACGCCATCCGTAAGGGAACACCTCACAAACCCTGGCGTCTTGAAGGTCTCGAACACTTGCATTGGGTACTCCTGGATTACATTGACGTGGTGGTTCATATTTTCAAAACCAGCGAGCGTAACTACTACCAACTGGAACGGCTGTGGTCCGACGCCCCTATCCGCGAGATTGTCGATGAGTCTGAAACCGTATCTGATTCAAGCTTTAACTGAAGCAACCAAAGCGCTTGATCTGCCGGCCGTCGCCGTCAGGATCGCACCTTCGAAAAATCCTAAATTCGGTGACCTGTCCACAAACCTGGCCTTAATTGTCGCAAAACCGGCCGGGAAAAATCCGTACGACACCGCTCTGGCCATCAAGGGCCGATTATCGTTGGACGCGGATAAAATCGCCGAAGTTACCGTCACGCCGCCCGGTTTTATCAACTTCAAATTAAGTGAACATTATTATTATGGTCTCCTGGCTACAATATTGAACGAAGGCCGGGGGTTTGGCCGGGGAACTTCCGGGAAGGGAAAAAGCGCGAACGTGGAATTTGTCAGCGCCAATCCGACCGGACCGTTGACCGTCGGGCACGGCCGGCAAGCCGTTCTCGGTGACACCGTAGCCAATATCCTGGAATGGCACGGATTTGACGTCACCCGGGAATATTACTACAATGACGCCGGGCGGCAGATGCGATTGCTGGCCGAATCGGTGGCGGCACGTTACTACCAGGAATTAGGGCGGGATGTTCCGCTCCCCGAAGATGGGTACCAGGGTGAATATATTGTTGAGATCGCGCGACAGATCATTAACCGGCTCGGAGACAATCTGTCTCCCGGAGATCCAAGCTTCCGGCGCGAGGCGGAAAAACATATCTTTAACAATATTAAAGCTACTTTGACCCGTATGGGAATTGAACACGACCGTTTCACCAATGAAAAGTCGTTTTACGAATCGGGCGCCATTACCGAATTCATCAATGACCTCCGGGCAAAAGGATTTATCTACGAAGCGGAAGGGGCGGTATGGTTCAAGACCACCGCATTAGGGAAAACCCAGGACCGGGTATTGATCAAAAGCACCGGCGAGCCTACCTACCGCCTGCCGGACATGGTCTATCACCGTAATAAACTGGAGCGTGGTTACGAACTGATCATCGATATTTTCGGCGCCGATCACCAGGACACTTATCCCGACGTCCTGATCGCGCTGGAAGCGCTGGGGTATGACATCAGCCCTATCCGGGTATTGATCCACCAGTTTGTCACCCTCGTCCGCAGCGGCGAAAAGGTAAAAATGTCCACCCGCAAGGCAACCTTCATTACCCTGGAAGAACTAATCGACGAATTGGGACCGGACGTGGTTCGCTTTTTCTTTATCATGCGGGGAATGAACAGCCATTTGAATTTCGATCTTGACCTGGCCGCCGATCAATCCGAGAAAAACCCGGTCTTTTATCTCCAGTATGCCCACGCCCGCATTGTCAACATTATCCGCCACGGCGAAAACCTTGGATATGAATTCACCAAAGACTATGATCCGACCTTGTTAAAGCACCCCAGTGAACTTGCGTTGTTGAAAAAACTGGATCAGTTCCCCGACATAATGAGCACGGCCCTGGAAATACTGGAGCCCCAGATCGTGGCCAATTATTTGTTGTCGCTGGCAACTCATTTTCACAAATTCTACACCGAATGTCGCGTCATCACCGAAAACCACCCGTTGTCCCAGGCGCGTCTGGCCCTTATTTCCGCCGTCCGAATTGTTCTGAACAGCGGACTGAAACTACTTGGAGTAAACGCCCCGGAACGAATGTAACCCATGCCTTGTTTTGTTCAGATCGAATTGAAATTTTTCCCGCCCTGTCTATCTGCCCCGATAAATCCCTTGGGCATTACTCCGCTCTTTATCGTAATGACGGAACGGTTTCCGCCGGAAACGCGGATAAAAATTACCAGGAAAGGAGTTGTGTCTTTTGAATCCTATGCCCAACCTTCCTGCAGTACCTGACGGTAAATAACAGCGGGAACTTTTCCAATCGATGGGACTATATGAAGGCAACTAAATTTCTGTTTCAATGGAAATGATCTTACGAAATATCAAATCATTCGCCGGACTGCTGTTTGCGATGACCATAATAAGTCAGGGTTTCTCGCAAACACCGGTGGTATGTTTCGAATCGGATGGGCATATCGCGACAGAAATCAGTTGCGCGCAAGATCCTTGCAATATCCGGCTGTCGAAGCAAAATAACCACACCGAAAGTTGCCATAATTGTCTGGACATGCCCTTTTGGTTACTGGCCCCCGATTTTAATACTGTTTCCCCCCCAAACCACCAGCTCCCATCCCCTACATTAACCAAGGCAATGCCGACAACCGACCCGTTCAAGCCAAAACAGGTTTTTATAGCATCAGATCAAAGCAAGATAATAGTCTCTGTTCATAAGCAACGTTTGCTTGCGCTCCAATCGACTGTTCTTATCCTGTAATCCCTCTCTACTGATTTTTATTCAATTCACTTAAGGTCCTTTCCTCATCGGAAAGGAGACTAATGTACGTTTCACCTACTTGGAAAGGTCAACATGCAATCAAGAACCAAATTGTTTTCTCTACTGGTAATGTTAACAGGTGTTCTGTTCGGACAAAACCTTACGCGGGAATTAACCGCTTCCGAACTGGAATCTCTGGTGATCAAACAAAACCCGGAACTCAAAGCGCTGGCCAATAAGATCAAGGCTACGGAAGGCGCGCTTTTGCAATCCAGGCTTCGCTTAAACCCGGAGCTGGAATTGGAAAACGGAACCGGGGGTGATCCGGAGGCGCTTTTCCGTCTGAATCAAACATTTCTGACCGGCGGGAAACGTAAGAAACGAAGCAAAATCGCGGAATTGGAACTGGAAAAAACCAAAATGGATTATTCGCTCCTGAAAGCGCAATTAATCAAAGGAGCAAGGGCCGCATTTATCGACGTTCTTCTCTATCAGGAAATGGTCGCTCTTTATAAGGAAAAAGTATCCGTAGCCAAGGATTTTCTAACAGCCATTCAACTCCGTGTCGAAGCCGGAAGATTGTCACCGGCGGAAGAATCACGGGCCCGCGTGGCCCTGGCCTCCAGCAAAATCGCTTTAAACCAGGCAAACCGTACGCTCAGGAATCATTGGAAACAACTGGCTTCTTTTTGGGGCAGCACAACTACCGATTATGCCATCGCCGTCGGCGAATTAAAATCCGTCGAGGCGCCGCCAACCTATCAAATATTATCACAATCGATCGCGGAATCACCCCTGCTGAAACAAGCGGATATCGAAGTGCGAATCCAACAAGCGACAGTTAATTTGGAACTCGCTAACCGGATCCCCGATCTGACCTTAGGGGCCGGAATCCGTCGTACGGATGTCCCGGACAACACCTACGAAGCCAGCCTGTCCATCCCCATTCCCATATTTAACCGCAACCAGGGCACGGTTGAGAAAGCGCGGGCTTTAACCGGCCAGGCGCTTCAGGAAAAAGCGGCCCGGGAAATTCAAATACAGACTTTACTCTCTTCAATTTATACCGATTTGCAGGTGGCCTATGACGAAACGCAGGCGCTGCAAACGACCATTCTTCCGGAAGCGGAAAATGCGTATCTGATCATCCGTGACGGTTATTTACAGGGCAAATTTGATTACCTGGATGTCATCGACGCTCAGAATACCTTATTCGAGGCCAAGGAAAACTGGTTGGAGGCATCATCGGATTATTACAAGGCCTACGCCGAACTTGAATGGCTGCTGGGTCAAACCCTTAACTCAATTTCAGGACTATCCAAGGAGTAGATTGATGAATCAAAAAAACATATTGTTAATTGTGGTCTTCACAGGCCTTGTCGCCTTCGGTTTGACAAAGGCCTGGGACTATTTCCGTAACGACGCCCCTTCCGTTAATACTTCGGACATGGCTAAAGAACACCAGGAAGACGAAGAACACAATCCCACCTCCGGGGTGCGCCTTACTGACGAGGAGTTGGAAGAGTTTAATATCCAGGTGGGTACCGCCGGGCCGGGTAACCTCCAGTTGCATCGGGATTTACCGGGGGAAATCGCCATCGACCCGGATCGTCTGGCTCATATTGTGCCCCGCTTCCCGGGTTTGGTGAAGGAAGTGCGGAAAAAATTGGGCGATACCGTTGAACAGGGCGAGGTCCTGGCGATTGTGGAAAGCAATGAAAGCCTGGTGCCGTATGAAGTCCGATCCCTGATTAAGGGAAAAGTGATCGAAACGCACCTAACCGAAGGGGAAGTAATCAGCGATGACGACCATGCGTTCGTTATCGCCGATCTTAGTGAAGTCTGGGCCAACTTAAGCGTGTACCAAAAGGATCTTCCCTTCGTGCGGTTGGGACAAACGGTGGAAATCGATCCCGGCCCCCAATTCCCGAAAACGACCGGAACAATTTCCTATATCAGTCCTACCCTGGACGAACATACCCGCACCGCCACGGCGCGGGTGATTTTACCCAATCCTACCGGTGATCTGCGTCCGGGACTTTTTATCACCGGCCGGGTTGTGATCGAAGAAGATAATGTTCCCGTACTGGTTCCCAAAACAGCGTTACAGACTATCGACGAACAAACCGTCGTTTTCATCCGGACGGAAGACGGATTCAAACCTCAGTCGGTACACGTGGGAAAAACCAACGATGCCAACGTGGAAATTCTGGCCGGTTTGCTTCCCGGGCAGAAATACGTCACTAAAGGCGGCTTCACCATTAAAGCCCAACTTGCCAAGGGGTCTTTTGGCGGAGACGAACATTGATTCTCACTAACCGCGATATTTAAGAGTAAGAAATACAATCATGGAAAAATTGATTCAATTCGTTTTAAAAAGCCGGTTGCTTATGGTTGCCCTGGGGGTTCTGGTAATCGCCACCGGATACTACAGCTATACCAAGCTGCCGATCGATGCTTTCCCGGACGTTTCACCGTCACTGGTACAGGTATTTACCATAACGGAAGGTCTGGCTCCGGAAGAAGTGGAAAAATACGTAACCTATCCCGTGGAAGTGGCCATGAACGGCCTGCCCAACCTGAAAAAAATCCGTTCCGTGTCCAACTTCGGACTATCGGTCGTTAATGTTTATTTTGAGGATGGAACCGATATTTATTTCGCGCGACAATTGGTAAATGAACGAATTCAGGAAGCGCGGGATCAAATACCGGAGGGATTCGGTGAACCGGAAATGGGACCCATCTCAACAGGAATGGGATTGATCCTGTTCTACTACCTTGATGACGAAACCGGACAGTACACCCTGGAGGAACTGCGCACAATCCAGGACTGGTTGGTGAAATTCCATCTTCAAACTGTTCCCGGCGTCACCGAGGTCCTTGGCATCGGAGGATACGAAAAACAATATCACGTCGTTCTGGACCCGTACGCGCTCCTGCGATATGATGTAACTGTCCAGGATGTCATCGAAACGATCGAAGCCAACAACCTGAACGTCGGCGCCCAGTTCATTGAGAAAGACGCCGAGGAATTCATCGTTCGTTCAGTGGGATTGGCTTCACACATTGAGGACCTTGAAAATATTGTCATCAAATCGGACGACGGGACACCGATTTACCTGAAACAAATAGCGGAAGTCAAAATCGGGGGCGCCATTCGTCGGGGAATCGAGACCCGGAATGGAATCGGTGAAATCATTGCCGGGATGATCGTGAAACTGTACGGGACCAATTCATCGACCGTAATCGGACAGGTTGAAGAAAAAATGAAGGAAATCAACAATATCCTCCCGGAGGGGATAAAATTGGTTCCTTATTACGAACAGAAGACCCTTGTGGAAGCATGTGTAAAAACGGTAACGGATGCTCTCCTGGAAGGGATTGTCCTGGTTATCATTATCCTGGTTGTGTTCCTGGGCGCTTTCAGGCCCAGTGTGGTTGTAGCCACGGCCATACCCTTTTCCGTATTATTTGCCATTACCGGGATGAAATTTTTTGGCATATCGGCCAACCTGATGTCTTTCGGCGGACTGGCAATCGCGATCGGCATGATGGTTGACGGAAGTGTGGTAATCGTGGAAAATGTGGACCGCATGTTGCGCTCCGCCGATCGTTCCGAACCGCGTATTCATATTGTTGCCCGTGCTTGCAGCGAAGTAGTCCGACCGGTCATGTTTGCCATCGCCATCATCATAATCGTATTTCTGCCGCTCTTTACTTTACAGGGGGTGGAAGGGAAAACATTCCGGCCCCTGGCATATACCATCGCCTTAGCCATGTTCGGTTCGCTCGTGTTTACCCTGCTTCTGGCGCCTGTGCTGTCGTCTTTTCTGATGCGCAAGCCAAAACAAAACACTTCCGGGACGGAGCATGAAGATATCTGGATTTTGCGAACCCTCTTAAAACTATATCGTCCGGTGGTTACTTTCTTTGTTAAACGCCGTCAAAACGCCGTCATATTGGCGACCGCTCTGATATTACTCGGGGCGGCGATATTCCCCCGGCTGGGATCGGAGTTTACGCCAACACTGGAAGAGGGGACGATGGTTGTTCGACTGACCATGGCTCCATCCATTTCTTTGAATGAAAGCAAACGCATTACTTTGACCGTCGAGCGGCGTTTAATGAAAATACCGGAAATTACGGGTGTGGTTACGCGGATCGGGCGCGGGGAAGTAGGGGCCCATACCGATCCGGTGAACAGCGCCGAAACGTATATTCTCTTAAAGCCAAAAGAGGAATGGCGTTCCGCTAAAAGCCAAAGTGAACTTGAGGCAATTATCAGGGAAGAATTGGGAGAAATCCCGGGAGTATTGATGAATTTCACCCAACCGATTGCCATGACTGTCGATGAACTTCTGGAGGGCATTCGCGCCGAATTGGCAATTAAATTGTTCGGGGACGAACTGGACGTCTTAAAGAACAAAGCGGATGAAATCGCCGCCGTAATTAAACAAATTTCCGGAGCCGAGGACGTGCAGGTGGACCAGGTTTCCGGTACGCCACAGCTCCTTATTAAAATAGACCGGCATGCCATCGCCCGCTACGGTATTAACGTATCCGACGTACAGGAAGTAATCCGGGCGGCCGTCGGTGGACAAACCGCGGGACAGATCTTTGAAGGCATCCGTCGTTTTGATATCCTGGTTCGGTTTGCGCCCGAATACCGGGCGACCAAAGACGCCATTAGTCAAATTCTGATCCAGGCTCCTACCGGAACCAAAGTTCCGTTGTCCCAGTTGGCGCAAATTGAAGAAATCGTCGGCCCGCGTCAAATTACGCGCGAAAACAACCAACGCTTCATTACCATACAGTGCAACGTGTCCGGAAGGGATATCGGTTCTTTCGTGAAAGAAGGCCAGGCCGCAATCAAGGAGAAAGTCGACCTGCCGCCAGGTTATTTAGTCACCTGGGGCGGTCAATTCCGATTACAACAGGAGGCAAATAAACGACTTGCCGTGGTGATACCGATCACCTTGCTGGTAATTTTCATTCTCCTCTTTTCCAGCTTTAACTCATTGAAAAACACGCTTCTGATCCTGTTGAATATTCCCCTGGCGCTGGTGGGAGGAATCGTAGCCCTCTGGATAGGCGGCTTAAATCTCTCCGTTCCTTCTTCCGTCGGTTTCATCGCCCTTTTCGGAATCGCTCTTCTCAACGGGATTGTTCTTGTGACGTATTTGAATCAGCTCCTGCGGGAAGGATTGCCGATGGACGAAGCCTCCATTACCGGCGCTTGCCTCCGTTTAAGACCGGTATTAATGACCGCGCTGGCAGCGGCCCTGGGGATGATTCCGCTTCTTTTCTCCCAGGGGGTCGGAAGCGAAGTCCAACGTCCGTTGGCCACGGTAGTCGTGGGAGGATTGGTCACCTCCACCATGCTTACTTTATTGGTGGTACCGGCGCTCTATAAATGGTTTGCCGTTGACCCGGAAATTGAAGCATAGACCTGAATAGGAGACACAACAAATGAAACGCATCCAAGCATATATCAAACCTCATAAACTGTCCGAAGTGACACTGGCGCTCCACAAGATTGAGGGGTTGCCCGGAATGAGCGTCATTGACGCCCGCGGATTCGGTCGCGGCCATAAACACCGTGCCCATCACCAAATAACGGAAGACGTTGTGGATTTCATACCCCACACCAAACTGGAATTGTTCTGTAATGATGCTTTGGTGGAAACAATCGTAGCCACGATCCAGGAGCATGCTCATACCGGACTCAAAGGCGACGGGAAAATTTATATTTCCCGGGTGGATGATGCCATTCGTATCAGTACGGGAGAACGGGGAGAGGAAGCCGTTTAGGCCCATTTGATTTTCGTAGACCGGCCGGGATGGAGGTCCGTTCACATCGAAAAAGAAAAATCCGACCGCAACCGCGTTAATATTATTTTTCGATGTTAAATTCCGTCCCGGCATTTCCCGGTCACAATGAAACGGCAAGGAGGCAACGATCTTTTGAATGCCTTTCAATATCACTATGAAACAGCGGGGAAAACGATTTCCCCTTTAGGGATCATGATTATATCGACATTGGCATTTAATAAACAGGAAATAAAAGAATATGCCGGGGATCGATAAAACCGGGACTCAAAATGAGAACGACTACCCGGGAAGGTTTCAACCCGAAAGGACAGGTATGATCCGATGAAATCCGAAAAAATCCTGCACTTGGAAATTCCACTTTTGCTTCCCGATCTGGAGAATGATCAGGATCAATGTATTGAGCGACTGCTTGAACGGTTGGAAAACCGGCAAGGACTTGAAAAAGTGCATATCCATCGTGAAAACAGTAATGCGTTTCTCTGTCTCCATTATGATCCCCAGCTTATATCCTTAAACCAGGTCGAACGCTGGGCTGAAATCGAAGGAGCGGCCGTCACGGAACGATACCACCACGAAACCATGCGGATCACCAACATGGATTGCGGCGATTGTGCCGCCAGCATCGAACATATTCTTGCCCGGCAAAAGGGTGTTTTGGTCGTTTCCGTCAACTATGCCGCTGAAAGTATGCGGGTGGAGTTCGACAAAACGCTCATTACCAAAGAAGCAATCATAGAACTTGTCCGTTCCCTGGGATTCGAAGTGATGACGGAGGAACCCCGGAGTTGGATCCGGCAGAACTGGGAACTGGTGCTTGCCCTGCTTTCGGGTTTTTTCCTGCTCGTCGGTTTTATCGGTGAGAGGTTCCTCGGGCTCCCTCCGTGGTCCGCTATTTCCCTCTATGTACTGGCCTATCTTACCGGCGGCTTTGATGCCACCCTGCACGGGGTTAAAGCAGCGCGGCATTTACGTTTCGACATCGACTTTCTCATGGTCGTAGCCGCTATCGGGGCGGCCGTTTTGGGCGAGTGGGCTGAAGGCGCGCTGCTCCTCTTCCTTTTCAGCATCGGTCATTCCATGGAACATTACGCTATGGGCCGGGCACGAAACGCCATCCGGGCGCTGGGAAAAATCACACCCAAGACGGCCAAGGTCAGGCGCGATGGACAGGTAATCGAGGTCCCGGTAAAGGAATTAATCCGCGGAGACCTTGTTATCGTGCGCCCGGGAGAACGAATTCCGATCGACGGTGAGGTGATCGAGGGACAATCGATGGTGGATCAGAGTCCCATCACCGGTGAAAGCATCCCGGTGGAAAAGGGAGTGGACGACCCGGTCTTTGCCGGGACCGTAAATGGCGACGGGGCCTTGGAGATTAAAGTTACCAAACTGGCCGGCGATACCACACTGGCCCGCGTGATCCAGATGGTTGAGGAGGCGCAAACACAGAAATCACGCACGCAACAACTTACCGACCGGTTCGAACGGATTTTTGTGCCGGTGGTCCTGATCAGTGTAATATTGGTTATTATCATCCCACCTTTAACCGGTCTGCTGGATTTCGGTGACGCCTTTCTCCGCGCCATGACGATGTTGGTCGCCGCGTCTCCCTGCGCCCTGGCGATCGCGACCCCGGCGACGATCCTCGCCGGAATAGCCCAATCCGCCCGCAAGGGCGTTCTGGTCAAAGGCGGAATCCACCTGGAAAACCTGGGGCGCCTGGATGCCATTGCGTTTGACAAAACAGGAACAATCACTTCCGGCAAACCGGAAGTGACGGATATCGTTCCCCTGAACGGAACGGACGAAACCGAGTTAATCCGCATCGCCGCCGCCATGGAAAGTCTTTCGGGTCATCCCCTGGCCAAGGCCGTGATTTCGTTGGCCCGCGAACGCGACATAACCCTGCCGGAAATCGAAAACCTGCAATCCGTCACCGGAAGAGGTATTGTTGGATTGTTAAACGGGGAAAAAGTAAGCGTCGGTAATCTTAAACTGTTCGAAGAAGAGGAATCCTTTGCCGTATCCGAGCAAGTGAAGCGCCAGGTAACCGACCTGGAAGCCGCCGGCAAAACCACCATGCTGGTAATGATGAACGGGAAATTTCTCGGAATTCTGGGACTGGCTGATCGACCACGCCCGGAAACCAAAGCGACCCTATCGAAGCTCCGGAAACTGGGGATTAATAAAACAATCATGATTACCGGCGATAATGAGCGCGTGGCGGCGGCCATTGCTCAAGAAGTGGCGCTTAGCGAATACTACGCCAATTTGCTGCCCGATGATAAAGTTACCGCTATTCGCGAACTGATCGGAAAATACGGCGCGGTTGCCATGGTGGGGGATGGAGTCAATGACGCGCCGGCGATGGCTACCTCGACGGTCGGGATTGCCATGGGCAGCGCCGGCACCGATGTGGCGCTCGAAACGGCCGACGTGGCGCTTATGGCGGACGATTTGTCCAAGCTGCCGTTTGCCGTGGCTCTCAGTCGGCAGGCCCGCCGGATCATTCGGCAAAATCTGGTCGTTTCACTGGGCGTTATCGCCATCCTGCTACCCTCAGCTTTACTGGGTTTGGCGGGAATCGGAGTGGCAATCGTTTTTCACGAAGGAAGCACACTAATTGTCGTGGCCAATGCTCTTCGTTTGTTACGGTTCGACACCGGGAACAGGCAATGACAGCCGTGAATCATGGACTCCGTAATCAGGGATCATAGTTTAACTAAGCGTCCAACGAAGAAGCCGGTAATCCCGGCCCCGTTCGCATCTCCATATCTTATAATATTCCTGCTGTTGTCCGGACTTCTTTTCGTCGGTTGTGGCAGTAAGCAGAAAACACCTCCCAACTCCAACATCGTAGCCACCTATGACGACAGTGAAATTACTATCGAAGACCTGGAACGCTACTTTGAAGAACGCACCAAAGGGTTAAAAATACCGGTCGGTGATTCATTGGTCTCCCTCTCGGATCAACTTCCCAAAGATAAGGAAACTTATCGCGGTCTTATCCGGGAAATGGTTCTGGACGAAATGGTTAAACGGAAGATCAAAGAAAAACAATTGGACAATCGCGGCAATATTCGTCATGCCCTGGAACATATGGAGGATGAACTCACCCTGCAACAATTGCACGCGGAGATGCATGAACAGAATCGAATCCCCGTAGGTGAAAATGAAATTCGACAATATTACGATGAAAACCGCAGCCGTTTCGGTGATGAACCGCTGTACAAAGTGCGGGACGAGATCAAAAACATCCTCGTTTCTCAAAAGGAGGACGAATATGTAACCGGTTATATCAACGAACTAATGGATGCCGCTACTATTACCAGGAATTACGACCTCCTGCGTGTGCCGGAACCAACCGAACAGGAACTGCTGGCAGCCTACGAACAAAACAAGGAAAATTACCTCGAACCGGAGAAATGGGTGATCGATTTTATCGAAGTCGCCGATTCCGGCGCCACGGCCCGGACTTCCGCCCAGAAAGCCTGGAACCGTCTCGGTTCCGGTGCAAGTTTCGAATCGGTGGCTGCAACTTTCGGCCGGGATAAAACCTTCATCAGCACAGATTATATTGTCGGAACGCGCGGGGAAACGTTTGATCGGGCTGTAACCTCCCTAAACCCCGGAGAATTCAGCAAACCCATTGAGGAAAACGGTAAATATTTTATTGTGCGACTGAATAAGAAACTCCCGGCGTCTTACGTCCCCTTCGATGACGCGCGGAGTTTGATTCGACGCCTCTTAATGGATGAACGCGAAAAACAACTTTACGAAGAAAACAAAAACAAAACCCTGTTCACCATGCATGGTCGCCGCTATACATTGGGTGATTTTTACCAGGAATTCATGGAACTACCATACGCCGATCGGGAAAGACTGCGTACCTACGAAGAGCGGGTTAAATTCGTGGACCGTATGATTGACCGCTTGTTGCTCCTGGAAGATTCTTACGACCGGATGCTTAACGCCCGGAAAAAGGAAGAAATCGAACACGTACGAGAGGATGTTTTAAAGCAGGTTTTGCACCGCGAGGAAGTGGATCAGATGTTGAATGTGAACGAGGAAGATGCAAGGCAGGTGTACGAGGAAAACAAGGAATTGTTCAAAACCCCGGCCCGCGTGAAAATCAGTATTATTGTTGTGCGCGGTGGCGAAGATGACAACAGCAACCGGAAAGCCAAGGAAAAAATAGACGAGGTTTATGATAAACTCCGCCCCGGTTTCTTTCGAAAAAAGATGTCTTTTGAAGAGGCGGCCCGACAGTATTCCGAAGATCCGGCCACAGCGCAAAACGGCGGTGAAGTGGACGCCTGGATCAGCGAAACCAATAACCCTTTGTACGAACTTTTCAATCACTCATTTCATGAAAATTTCATTGCCTTGAAACCGGGGGAAATCACCGAGCCTTTTACTATCGGTAACGAATATATCATTGTAAAAGTTCGTGAGCGGCAGGAACCGCAACAACAGTCTTTTGAAGCGATTAAGGAGCATCTTATGGAAGACCTCCGCTTACAAAAACATGAAGAATTGACGGTTAAAATGTATACCGAAATGATCGACCGGGCCAATCTTGTGATTTACGATCCGGTCCTGGAAAGCATGATCAATAAACAGGAAAAGGGAGATAATATGCAATGAACCGTAAAGAAAAAGCTGTTCTGGTGGCCATGACGGCCAACTTATTGCTGATTGGTTTGAAATTCTTCCTGGCTTCACTTTCCGGTAGTGTAGCCTTAAAGGCTTCGGCATGGCATTCATTTTCGGACCTTATTCCTTCCCTGGTGGTCCTGGCAGGGCTGATCCTGGCCCGAAAGGAGAATACCGAAGCGACGCTGGGCATCAGCCGCATCGAAAACATTATCGCCATTATCGTATCCGGTTTTATTTTTTTTGTCGGCGTTGAAATCATCAGGGATGCCCTTTCCCGCAACGTCATAGAGTTAAGTAATGTCCCCCTGGTGGCTGTGGTCTCGTTGTTATCAATTGCCATTACCTACTTCATGGCACGTTACCAGATTTTTGTGGGACGCGAAACCAACTCCCCGGGACTCATTGCCAACGGTACCCACGCCCGCGTCGACATGTACAGTTCGATTGTGGTAGTGGTGGCATTGGCGGGATACATCATGGGTTTCACTTCGTTGGACCGGATTGCCGCGGTCATTATTGTTTTATTGATTTTGGGCAACGGCCTGGAAGTGCTTACCAGCGCTATTAAGGCTCTGCGGAAGGGAGGGTTCCTCGATTTCACTTTCTTTCACAAGGAAACGATCCTTCCCCGGCATGTACGCCGCCTGCTGCCCCGCATTTCGATAGCCGGTGTTTTTCTGGTGATCATCATTTATTTCGGATCCGGAATATATTCCGTGGCCTGGAACGAAGAGGGAATTGTAAAACGTTTCGGGAAACCGGTTCGCCAGGTATCGGCCGGACTTCACTATCGATTGCCCTGGCCTTTTGAAGCGGTGGATTATGTTCAGGTTTCGGATGTCCGTAAAGAGAAAATACCTTCCTCCCTCATGCTCACTGGCGACGAGAACCTCATTGAAATCGAAGCGGCAGTCCACTACCGTGTCGAGGATGCCTTTGCCTTTAGGTATAACCTGTCCGACTCCCGGGCCTTGATTCGAAACGTGGTGGAATCAACCCTGCGTCAACAGATTAATAAAAATAAAATTGATTTCGTCCTCACCAAAGGGAAAGAGTTAATACAGCAACAGGCCCAGCGCGCTTCTCAGGCGATATTAAACGAGCAGGAAACCGGGGTTCGGATTCTAAATGTTCAATTAATCCGTGCCGTCCCGCCCCAAAACGTAATGGAAGCCTTCCGCGACGTGGCCAGCGCCCGTGAGGACAAAAACACTTACATAAATGAAGCCCTGGCATACAAATCCGAAATAGTTCCCAAAACCCGTGGTGAGGCTCAAAAAATGATCGAGGAAGCTCTTTCCTACCGGGACAAAAAAATCCGGACTGCCTCCGGCGATGCCCGGCGCTTTCTCTCCAAACTAAGCGCCTATGAAAAGAGCCGTGATATCACCGAAAAACGTCTATACCTTGAGACCATGGAAAAAGTATTGACCAATGTTGATAAAATTGTCCTTGACGAAAACATAGACGTCGATAATACGGAATTGTGGTTTTGGGGAAACGGTCTCAACGAATCACTGATTAAGGAGGTAAAGAAACCATGAAAACTCGAGTGACAATTCTTTCCGTCGTGGCTGTTTTTATTGCCGTTATTCTTTATTCCATGCTGTTTACCGTTGATCAAACCGAGTACGTGGTGGTTACTCAGTTTGGTCGTCCGGTCCGGGCAGTTTTCAAACCGGGATTGAACTGGAAATTGCCGGCGCCGATTCAACACGTCCAACGCTACGATAACCGTCTGAAGGTCTATACACCGCGGATAGCGGAGTTTCTCACCAAGGATAAAAAAAATATCATGGTGGAAAGTTTTGTTACCTGGCGGATTCAGGATCCGATCGTTTATATGAAAACACTGAAAACCTTTACCAACGCTCAGGAGCGACTGAATGATGTCGTATTTTCCGAATTGGGTGTCTATCTTGGACGTTACGACCTTGATAACCTGGTAAACGTGGTTGAGGACAGTCTGGAATTACCGAAGATGATGACCCAGGTACAGAGAATCGCAGACGATAAATTGAAGGATTACGGCATCCGGTTAACCGATGTTCGGGTTAAGGTCCTCAATTTTCCCGAGAAAAATAAACAGAGTGTTTTCCAGCGCATGCGGGCTGAACGCGAAAAAATGGCCCGGCTGTATCGCTCCGAAGGAACCGAGGAATCTTCCAAGATTCGCGCTTTGGCGGAGAAAGAAAAAACCATGCTTCTATCCGAAGCTTACGAAAAAGCGGAAATCATTAAAGGTGAAGGCGACGCCCAGGCCATTAAAATCTATGCCGACGCCTTTCAAAAAGACCCCCAATTTTATGATTTTATTCGCTCGCTGCAGGCCTATGAAAAGCTCATCGATGAAAAAACAACGTTGGTTCTGCCGGCGGATGCGGAATTGCTGAAGTATTTGCGAAACGCAAAACGGAAATAGCGGGAGACACGAAATGGAAGGCAGCCAAACAAAACAACCAACCGGAAGAAAACGGTTTTGGAACAAAACCGGCCTGGAAAAAATCCGGCAGAAACTTAAGTCCCTGTTACAACTTTCGGTCAGGGGTCTCCGAACGGCATACTCGAAGATCCAAATCTTTCTCAACCATTTGCGGGGCGTTGTAGGAATTAAGGATGATCTTCATAAGGCCTTCGGACACTTACGTTGGCGCCGCGTAATGGCGCTTATCACGCTGGTTTTGCTACTTCTCTATTTTTCGTCCGGGTTTTATATGGTTAATCCGGGGGAAGAGGCGGTTGAACGGTTATTCGGCCGTGTTGTGACCGAAGGAATTACCGAAGGGTTGCATTATCGTCTTCCCCGGCCTTTTCAGCAGGTGGACAAGGTTAATGTATCGGAGATACATCGTGAAGGTATCGGGTTGCTTTTACCGGAGCACACCGGGGTACACTCTTCTCCGAAGAAAATTCAGATTTTAACCGGGGATGAAAATATAATCGACGTACAACTGGTAATCCAGTACCGCATCAGCGACCCGGCCAAATATTTATTCAACATCGACTATCGGCCATACCAGATAATTAATGAAGTTACCCGTTACGCCGTAACCCGGATAGGCAGCAATATGTTGGTTGACGAGATGCTCACTATTGCCAAGGAAGAAATACAGCGCCGGGTACAAGCCGAAACTCAGATGTTATTGGATTCGTACCGGAGCGGACTTTCCATCGTGAATGTAAATATCAAGAAAATGTACCCACCCGATGAGGTCGCCGACGCCTTCCGTGATGTAGCCAGCGCCCGTGAGGACAAATCGCGCGCAATCAATAATGCCCAGGGGTACCGAAACAGTCTGCTTCCGCCTGCCAAAGGTGAGGCCGCGCGGTTAATTCGCCAGGCTGAAGGGTACAAAGCCGAAGTCATCAACCGAGCCCGGGGTGAAACCGACCGGTTCCTGCAAATGCTGGCGGAATATCAAAAGACCGGTGGCAACACATCCTCGGATGTCACCCGTGAACGGCTGTACCTGGAAACGATGGAAAAAATCTTCCCTAAATTGAAGAAATATATCCTGAATTCGGAGAATAAAGGCAAAGTCAACTTACGCTTTTTTAACAAACGATAAGATCCGGCCCTACAGTTTTGCCGTCCGCCGTATTTTTATGGAAAATACCGAATCCGATTCTTTGAAGAAAAAAGAACTATAGAACTTTTTCAGACCATTCCCGGGGGAGTCGCAAATGACTCGTTCATGCGCACGGAACCTGCTGAATCGCCGAAACTGATTTTTAACGATCCCGTGTAAAGTAAAACAATCGTTTCTCCGGAGGTTGTTACCAACGTCAGGAACTTTTGATAATCAATAATATAAGAAAATCCTCACTAATCTTCAGCATGGGGTCCCATTGCGGCGGAATCGCAACAACAAAATGAGAATTTTTACGGAATTATTATTTTTAATTTTCCCCGTTTAATGGTACTCAAAAGTCCGCTATATCTACCTTACCGATAGAGTTCTTTATTTTTTCTATCCTGACATTTAATCCTTATTTGTCTCTCCCTCCCCATGTTGTGTAAATGGAAGGCATGACCCGGGTGGATTTTTAAATTCCCGGAATGAACATGATGGGAAGGAACAATTTTCCAGCCGGATGAAATCCGAACCACAAATAATTTGCGTGGAAAAATCCAGTTGGGAATTTTGTTAAAAATACATATATTACATGTGAACATGTGTTCAATCGTTTGTTAATGGGGAGAATTATTAATGCCTGAAACCGGTATGTGTGCCTGCGAAACTGTCTATGTCGACAAGGAAAAAGTGCAGGCAGTTCAAGATAACATATCCCCCGACGAAACCTTACATGTGCTTGCGAATACGTTCAAACTCCTGGGAGAGCCAACCCGTCTGAAAATCCTGCTGGCCCTTTCAATAGAAGAATTATGCGTCTGCGACATCGCGTCACTTTTGGGCATTACCCGGTCCGCCATCTCACACCAGTTACGACTGCTGAAAAATTCACGCCTGGTCAAATTTCGCCGGGCCGGCAAGATGGTGTACTATTCACTTGATGATCAACATGTGAAACACCTCCTGCGAGACGGACTGGAGCATTTACGTGATTGATTCCGCATCAGGCATTACCCGGCCGTTCCCCCCGGACAGGTTCGGCAACCCTTATGCCGCAAGCGGCACAATGAAGGATAAGATTTGGTGGAAATATTTTCAGATGAAATAGTACGACGACCATCCCCGGTTGTCGAAAAAACAGTTACGACATTACCAACCGTGAAGTTTAACCGGAGTACTGAAATGAAAAAAAGTTACCTGTTTCTATCCTGGTTAATGGTATTTCTGATAATCGCCCCCGCCTGGTCCCAGTCTCCAAAGGAGATCGTCCGCAAAGCCAACGATTTGCTACGCGGCGAAAGCAGCGTTTCCGAGGGTACTCTGACGGTTGTCAAACCCACCTGGACGCGTCAAATTTCGACCAAAATGTGGATGCTGGAGCCGGACTATGCCCTGATCCTGGTTACCGCGCCGGCCAAGGAAAAGGGCACGGTGACCCTGAAGCGCAAAAACGAACTCTGGAACTGGATCCCGGCCGTTCGGCGGGTAATCAAGATTCCACCTTCAATGATGCTGCAACCCTGGATGGGGTCCGACTTCAGCAACGACGACCTGGTGCGGCAGTCTTCGATTGTGGATGATTACGAACATAAACTGACGGGGGAAGAGGAAATCGGGGGCTACAGTTGTTACAAAATCGAGTTGACACCCAAACCCGAAGCGGGGGTGGTGTGGGGAAAAATCATTATGTGGGTATCCAAACAGGGTTATTTTGAATTAAAAACCGATTTTTATGATGAAGACGGCACCTTGATCAAAACCCTGATCGGCAGCGAAATAAAAACGATGGGCGGCCGCACACTCCCCACCCACTGGGAAATGATTGCCGTAAACAAACCGGGGCACAAAACCGTGTTGGATTACCGCTCGATCAAGTTCAACGTGCCGCTTGAGCCTTCTTTTTTCTCATTGCAAAACATGAAACGCGTACGGTAGAGAGGAAACGGGACCATGTATCTGACTTTAAGCTGGCGCAATCTGTGGCGTAACAAAAAGCGGACGCTGATTGCCGCCGCTTCCGTGTTTCTGGCCGTATTGGTGGCCGTGGTCATGCGTTCAATGCAAATCGGATCTTACGCTTACATGATCAGTTCGTCGGTAAAATTTTACACCGGCTACATGCAGGTACAGGGAAACGGCTACTGGGAAAACCGGTCACTGAACAACAGCATTACGCTGAGCGAAAAACAGCGGGCGGAGATCGCTCAAATTCCCCACGTCACTTCGGTCGTGCCCCGGTTGGAGGCGTTTTCGCTGGTCTCCTTCGGGAGGGTGACCAAAGTCGCGCAGGTAACCGGTGTTGATCCGGCGACGGAAAACAACATGACCGAATTGAAGAAAAGACTGGTACAGGGACGTTACCTGACGGAAAGTCCCGGGGGTGTTCTGATCGCCCAGGGGTTGGCCGATTTGCTGCACGTCAGCGTAGGTGACAGTGTCGTGCTCTACGGACAGGGCTATCACGGCGTCATCGCCGCGGCGATGCTGCCGGTGGCCGGCATTGTCAAGTTTCCGATTGCGCGGATGAACAACACGATGGTTTTCCTGACGCTGACCAACGCCCAGGATATCTATTCAACGGATGGTCGAATTACCTCGCTGGCCGTCATGCTGGACGATGTCCGGAACCAAACCGATGTTTTTAACGCTTTACGTTCCCTGGTGTGCGACCGCTATACCCTCATGACCTGGGAAGAAATGATGCCTGATCTGGTCCAGGGGATTGCCCTGGATAACGCCAGCGGATTAATCATGCTGATCATTCTTTACCTCGTCATCGCTTTCGGTGTTTTCGGAACCGTTATGATGATGACCACGGAGCGCGCCAAGGAGTTCGGCGTTTTAATTTCGGTGGGAATGAAAAGAAAACGCCTCATCTGGGTCACCACCCTGGAAACTATCTTCCTGGCTTTTTTGGGGGCGGTCTCCGGCGCCGTGGTCAGCCTGGCGGTAATCACCTATTTCCATTATCACCCGATTCCCATTACCGGCAGCGCGGCATCGATGTTTGAGTTGCTGGGTGTGCGACCGATTTTCTATTTCAGCACCGATCCGGGTCTGCTCATTAACCAGGCCCTCGTCGTTTTGTTAATCACGTTGGCAACGGCTTTGTATCCCCTTTTCTTTATTAAAAGGCTACAACCGGTGCAGGCCATGCACGGTTAATCAAGGAATAATCAGATGATACTATCACTCGCCTGGAAAAATATCTGGAGAAATAAGAAACGCAGTCTCATCATCATTGTTGCCACGGCTCTGGGGTTGTGGGGGAGCCTCTTGTCCGGCGCAATCTGGATGGGTTGGGGAGAGTCGATGGTCGACACGGCCATCAGCCGTGACTTAGCGCATATCCAGATTCACAAGCCCGGGTACGCGCAGAATAAGGAAATCATAAATTACATTCCCGACGGATTTCAAATTCTGAAAGAGACACAGAACCTGCCGGGCATCGCGGCCGTTTCCGGGCGCACACTGGTTGAAGGCATGGCCGCTTCCCCCACCTCGACCTTCGGTGTCAAGATCGTTGGTATTGTTCCCGCACAGGCCAAAACCGTAACGGACATTTATAAGCGTCTCATCGAAGGCGAATATTTCCCTGACGGCGGAGGGCGGAACCCGGTTGTTATCGGCCGCAAACTGGCCGACCGGCTGGGTTTGAAGCTGCACTCCAAAATCGTTCTGAGTTTTCAGGACCTGGATGGTTCGCTTAATTATGCGGCCGGTAAAATTGTGGGAATTTACAAGACGGAATCCTCGCTGTTTGACCAATCGAATGTTTTTATGCGGCAGGCCGATCTGTTCCGTCTTTTGAACACGAAGCCGCTCATCCACGAAATCGCCATCCGGGCCGAGTCCGCACGGATCATGCCCCAGGTGTATGCCGCGGTGAAAGCAAATTATCCGCAACTGGCCGTACACTCCTGGAAAGAACTGGCGCCGGAAGTCGCCTATACTTCCGCCGCAATGGAGGCTTTCACCTATATATTTATCGGCATCATCCTGTTCGCGCTGCTGTTCGGGATCACGAACACCATGTTGATGGCGGTAATCGAACGCTTCCGTGAGCTGGGAGTGCTGATCGCCGTGGGGATGAAAAAGGGACGGGTTTTTACCATGATCCTGCTGGAGACGATTCTGCTGTCCATCACCGGTGGGGTGGCGGGAATCGTAATCGGCGCTATTTCCATTGTCTATCTTGCTCACGCGGGAATCGATCTTACCGCACTTGCTTCCGGCATGGAAACTTTTGGCGCGAGCACTGTGCTCCGTCCCTTTCTGCCGCTGGATATGTATATCGCCCTGCCGATCATGATCGTAATAACCGCCTCCCTTTCGGCCGTGTTACCGGCCTGGAAAGTCATTCACATTCAACCGTCCGAGGCAATCAGGACGTATTAGGAAAATGTCGATGTATTACGCAAAGGCAAATTCACTGTTTGTGGGGAAGTTAAATGAATCAGCCTCGATTCCGACAAACCGGATGCGCGGAAAACACAAATATTGTTCTACAATTCGGAGAATACCAAAATGTCATTGATTGAACTTCACGATCTCTGCAAAACCTACAACACGGCCGCCGTTCCGGTACGGGCCGTCAGGAATGTAAGTCTGCAAATTGAAAAACAGGAATTCACCGCCATCGTCGGTCCTTCCGGTTCCGGTAAGACGACCCTCCTGAACCTCATCGGCGGGCTGGATAAACCGACCGGCGGCAGCATATTTGTCGAAGGGAAAGATATCGCGACCCTGAAGGCCAATGATCTGATTGATTTCCGGTTGCACCATATCGGTTTTGTCTTCCAGGCCTACAATTTAATTCCGGTTTTTACGGCCAAAGAGAACGTGGAATTCATTATGTTGTTGCAGGGTGTTTCCAAGGCAAAAAGAGAACAACGGGCGCTGGAATTACTGGAATCGGTCGGATTGGGTGATAGGGTGAACAGCTTTCCGACGCAATTATCCGGCGGTCAACAGCAACGGGTGGCGGTGGCGCGCGCGCTGGCGTCGCGCCCATCCTTCGTACTGGCCGATGAGCCAACCGCCAACCTGGATTCCCATACGGCTGGAGCCCTGCTGGACATGATGGCGCAACTAAACCGGGAATTCGAAATGACGTTTATTTTTTCCACGCACGATCCGCGCGTCATCAAACGCGCCCACCGCGTGGTCACCCTGGAAGACGGCGCCGTTAAGTCCGATATCAGGCAAAATGAAGCCGCGGAAGGAACGGAATGAGATCTTTCAGCTTCTGGAGTATGTGGCTCCTGATTGTTAGTATCTACATAGCAGTATTTGGCCTGGTACTCGCTTTTTTTAACCAATCGCAGCTAATGGATTTTATCTTTAATCGTCAAATCAACCCTGTCTTTTGGCCCGGCGCCGGAATTCCGGAAAAGGCAGCGCTTTTCCAGGCCTGGATTTACGGAGTCCTGGGCGCAACAGTACTGGGCTGGGGAATCCTTATGGCGTTCCTTGTTTATTATCCTTTCAAAGCGCGTGAAAAATGGGCCTGGAACAGCCTGGCCGTAAGTATCACGGTTTGGTTTATTGCCGACACAACCATATCCTCTTTTTACAGCGCGACATTCAACGTTGTATTCAATACTATTTTGTTACTGTTGGTAGTCGTACCGCTCCTGTTCACACGCAAATATTTTTATCATACACCTAAAACACTACCCGATAGTCAGGAGGGGAATAAACCGGCTTGACGCAACACCGCAGGGAATCAGACGAACGACTCAATTTTTATTTATGAAAGCGTTAATTGTTATAAGCCCGGTTTGTAGACAGGCCAAAATTGATAAAGCCTTAAACGTGGATACAGACACAGAATTTAAAGCGTGAAACGTAAGAATATTCCGCCTAAGGCGCATAGACATATGAACTCACACTTAACAAAACCACGGAATACTTCATCAGCGATTTACACATTGAAAATGTCTTTGGGGCCAATAGAATCGGGATGTCGCCCTAAAGAGTGGAAATTTAAATACGGGTTTACCCATAGGGCTCCTTTCAACCCCTTCAGGGTCGGGGGATATGTTCGTTTTTACCAATCGGTTTCACCGGTGGTTACTCATATTTGTCCCTTTCAGGGATGTTTGCGATCAGAAATAAAATTTTATGGCCTTACTGGAATCTATAAACGGAAAACACAATGAGTATTCGGTAAGAACTATTTTCTAATGAAATCCCTACGTTACATAGCCTATTCCATATTGCTGCTTCTCATCCTGCTTCACCCGGCCGCGGCACAGCTTTCTTCTTTCGATGTAAACGGATACGCGAAATATCTTATCAGTTCTGCAAAATATCCTTTTACGGATGAACAATTAACCGACCAGTTATTGCACGCCCGGATCAATACCCGCTGGTATCCTTCACCGGCGCTTACGGCGGCATTGGAGATCCGGTTCCGGGGGTTTTACGGCGAATCGGTTGAGAAAATACCGGATTTTACGAAACGGATTAAGAGTCGGCACGAATACACGCAGTTGGACAACTTCCTCTGGGATACCAAAAAATCGGTGGGTTATGCCCAGATCGATCGTTTGTGGGTGGATTACAATCGGGGGAACCTGGAAGCCACGGTAGGCCGTCAACGTATCGCCTGGGGCACGGCCTTTGTCTGGAACGTGATTGACCTGTTCAACCCACAGTCAATCCTGGATTTCGATTACGAAGAGAGACCCGGCGCGGACGCGGTGCGGATTCAATATTATACCGGCGCGGTTTCCAAGGTCGAGTTTTCCGTCAGACCCGGTAAGAATGGAAATACAACCGCCGCCGGTTTGTTGTCCGTCAATGCCCGGGGGTACGACTTTTACGGAATTGCCGGAGTGCGGAAACAACGCTGGGTTGTGGGCGGCGCCTGGGCCGGAGACGTACACCAAGCCGGGTTTCGGGGAGAATTTCTCGTCAGCGCCGCACCTGCTAAAAACGCCCCGGAAATCATTCCCGATTTATCCCGGTACGGAACTTCCTTCTTCGAATACGACAAACCAACGGTCAGTGTCGTAATCTCGGCGGATTATACCTTCGCCAATTCATTTTACATTCAGACGGAAGTGCTGTACAACAGCATCGGCAAAACCGAAAATGCGGGCGTATTTTACACGGAAGCCTTACAGGCGGACTTGCTCTCCCCTTCCCGCTGGTCGCTTTTCCAGGAATTGGCCTACAACCTGACGCCCTTAATCAGGATCGATCTGTTCGGAATATTTAATCCCGATGACAAATCCTCCGTCATCGCGCCTTACCTGACCTGGTCGGTCAAAACCGACCTAGACCTGGCGCTGATCGGGTTTTTATCCTCCGGCAAACAATACACGGAATACGGAGATTACGGGAATTCGGGCTTTTTGCGAATGACGTATTCGTTCTGAAAAGATTTATTCGGGGAATATGTTTGAATGCGACAAAAAAATTCTAATTGCCATCGAACATTGATCAATCCCGCTGTACTTCGTTACGGGGTTGTTCGTTGTTCCTTGTTGGATATTCGGGGAACCGATGCGTAATGGAGTGGCCGAGTAATCTTTCAATTTGGGGGAAGATGTTTGTACGACATGTTTATTACCCTTTCTGAAGGGATACACTGATTGATTTTGACTGGTTTTAATAGAAGATTATTCCGCGGATCGCATGGGGATCGGTCCCCGGTTTGATCTTTGGATAACAAACAAGGTGAAAGAAAGAAAATGAAAAATCACGAACAGGAAGAAATTTTCGAGGGGAAATGGTACGCCCACCCGCCCATGCGAAACGCCTTAATCGCCGGTTTGCTGACCGGGACAGCCCTGGGGATCGGGTATTTGGGGTACATTTCCTCCGCAACGGAGATCGCGATCTATATCGTGGCCATTATTCTCGGAGGTTACCACTGGACCCGGGAAGGAATCGAGGAACTGATCGAAGAGCGGGAAATCGGGATCGAAATGCTGATGATCGCCGCCACTGTCGGTTCGGCCATATTGGGCATGTGGGATGAAGCGGCTTTCCTGGTAGTCCTGTACGGGGCTGCCGAGGGACTGGAGGAATACACCTATGCCAAGACCCGGCATTCCATTCGTGAATTGCTTGACCTGGCCCCGAAGGAAGCGCGGGTTTTAAGGGACGGCCGGGAAACAATCATACCGGCGGAAGAAATCCAGGTAGGCGACATTTTCGTCGTCCGGCCGGGGGAATCGCTTCCCACCGATGGTGTGATTGTAAAAGGTAAATCCAGCATTGATGAAGCGCCGGTCACCGGCGAATCAATTCCGGTGGAGAAAAAAGAGGGGATGAAGGTATTTGCCGCGACGATGAACCAGGAGGGCGCCCTGGAGATTGAAGCCACGGCAACTTTTGAGAACAACACCTTGTCGAAAATGATTCACATGGTGGAAGAGGCACAGGAGCAAAAAGGGAAAGCCCAGTTGTTTATCGAGCGTTTCGGACGGAAATATTCACCCGCGGTTTTGCTGAGCGCGTTGCTTATGATCGTTATCCCGGCGCTGCTGGGTATTTCCGTATCGTTCTGGGCTACCCGGGCAGTGGTATTTCTGGTCGCTGCCGCTCCCTGTGCGTTGGTCATGTCCACACCGGTGGCAATCACCACCGGCATCGGCCGGGCCGGACGAACGGGAGTGCTCATCAAAGGAGGCATCCATCTTGAAAACCTGGGGAAAATCAAGGTGGTGGCTTTCGACAAGACCGGCACCCTGACCAGGGGGCAACCGGTGGTGACCGATATTATCGCCCTGGAGGGCGCGGAAACCGACGTTCTGCGACTGGCTCACGGCGTGGAACGCTTCTCCGAACACCCGCTGGCCAGGGCCATTGTCCGCAAAGCCCGGGAGGCCGGGATTGAGAGTCCGGAAGCGACCGACTTCAGCGCTCTCACCGGTTCCGGCGCCAGGGCAACGATCGGGGGAAAGACGATCTATGTGGGGAAACAAAGCCTGTTTCAGGAATTCGGGCAGGATGTTCAATCCATAAGCCGGATCGGGGAACTGCGGCGCGGAGGCAAAACTATTATCATTGTGGGTACCAGGGAGTCCATTTCCGGAATACTGGCCATCCGCGATGAAATCCGGCCCCAAGCCCGGACGGTAATCGAACAACTCCACAACATGGGCATAAAGGTCGCCATGCTCACCGGTGACAACGAAACCACCGCCAGGGCCATCGCCGACGAACTTAACCTGGACGAAGTGCGGGCCGATCTGAAACCCGGGGACAAGATCAACGCCGTGGTGGAACTGGAACAAAAATACGGCGCCGTGGCCATGGTGGGTGACGGCATTAACGACGCGCCGGCCCTGGCGCGCGCCACCGTGGGAATCGCCATGGGAACGGCCGGCACCGATGCCGCGATCGAGGCCGCCGACACGGCCCTGATGGCCGATGATCTTACCAAGGTCCCCTTTGCCCTCAAACTCGGCCAACGGGCAAAAACAATCAGTCTCCAGAATGTGATTTTTTCATTGCTGATACTGGCGGTTCTGATTCCGACGGCGCTCATGGGAATGATGACCGTCGCCATGGCCGTCTTCTTTCATGAGTCCTCCGAACTGTTAGCCGTGGCCAACGGTCTGCGGGTTGGCCGGGGATGAGATGCAATGCACCGTCGCGGATTTCCGACTTGTCATTAACCAAAAACATTCAGGATAGATGAAAGGAGGGATCGTGTTTTACGAAACTGTTTTTGTGGTTGTTTTATTTCTGATTTATTTAACGCTCTGGGAACTGAAACGAAGGCGCCAGAAAAAAGTCACCGGCGTCGATCCGGAAGTTTTTGACCGGTCATCCGATCCGTTGCAACAATACATGGCAAAATTCAGCAAATTCATGACCGGTTACATCGTATTGCTGATCATTTTCCACGCCGCCGGAGTCCGGTTTTATTCCCTGTTCACGCGTTTCCCATTGCTCGACAATTTCCAGACCGACCTTTTCGGCTTGGTCGTTGGTTTGACCGGGTTGGTTCTTTGTGCCGTCGCCCAAAGAACGATGGGAAACGCCTGGCGGGTCGGGATCGACGAAGAAACAAAAACCGCCCTGATTACGACCGGAATATTCAGGTACGTTCGGAATCCGACTTATGCGGGACTGATGCTTTTGACACTGGGCGTGTGGTTGATCTGGCCCACGTGGACCATGGCTTTATTCGCAATTATGTTTTACTTATTCCTTGAAATACAGGTGCGGTGTGAAGAACGGTTTTTGCTGAAAATTCACGGGGATAAATACCGGGCTTATTGTTCCCGGACAGGACGGTATTTTATTCGGCGGGGCAATAGGAATCGGAACCGCTGAAAAATGGCATAGAACATTTTCATCGAAGGATATTTTCAGTTTATTCGAATACGATAGTAATCTTTATAAAATTAGTTGATAATAAAAAAAGTGTCTACTGCGAATCTTATCGCCTTGGAAAAATCAGGGATAAAGAATGGAATTTCGCCGTAGGAAAACCCTGATTTGATCGGGGCCGGAGGTAAAATACCGCTCCCCCTCCGAATAATCGGAACTTCTTTGGTATCCCGCAACTGTGGGAAAAAGTACGAATCAAGTCAATTTCAATAGTAAGACAGTTTTTGAATAAGCATCGCCCGTCGAAGTGAGAAATGTTAGTTATGTTTTAACCCGGATAATGCCCCGCAGTTGCGGGGAAATAATAAAGATTGGTATCAAAAAATTGCCTTAATGTTTGTCCTGCCTTTTAATCTTTCCTCGTTTAGTTCCCCACTCCGCATTAAGCGGGAAATTTTTGTTACTGCATAATCCGGGTTTAACACGAACAAAGGAATCGTATGAACGAAAACCATTTGTAACCATCGGTTTATTGTTGTTAAATTATTAATGAATGTATATTCATTCACGGACTGAAAAACAATGAGAAGCACGGATACAAACAAAATCGAGCGCGTGAAGGAGGAGGCGCTTAAGCTGATTGTCAGCAAGGGTTATCATGGCGCATCCATCGCCGAAATCGCGAAAGCGGCTAATGTATCAGACGGATACCTGTACCGGCATTATGTCAACAAGGCCGATTTGGTCAAAGACATCTACCGTAGCAAACTCAAGGACTTTCATGACTTTATCTACGAACTGCTTGACGCGGACCTCCCTTTCGGAGAATTGCTTAAGCGCCTGATCGCGCACTTGTTTGTCATTGCCAAACGTGAACCGGAAACCGTACAATTTATTTTTATGATGATTCACGATCATGACTTTGATTATCCCCGATCGAGATTGTTGGCTTTACGGGATATTTGCACAAAATTGTTGGAACGTGGTAAACGGGATAATACAATCGGCGAAAAGCTCACCGCCGAAGACGTGTTAATTGTTGTTTTTTCGCTCCCCCTCAAATTGATCGATGCCCGGCGAAAAGGCGTCTTTACCACACGGGAAGCTACCTCCACCGACCTTGACAATATTACCGGTATTTGCCTGAACGCTTTGCGTTAAATATTTTTCACCAAAAGATGAATGAATATTCATTTAATAAAGAGCACAAGAACAGGGGAACAAACTTCCACGAAAATTGACGAGTTCCCGTCGTTTGAAAAAACCAACCGATAGGTAAGAACAGGCCTGATATGAACATGAAACATGAAAAATCCGCTGTCGTACTGATTGAGTTTCAAAATCAGTGGACGGAAAAGGGATTGTATCACTGGATAATAAAAGGGGCGCTGAAGTCCCGAAACGTAATGGAAAACACTTACGAATTCGTACAAAAGGCCAGGGCGGCAGGTATTCCTGTTATTCACGCCCCCCTGGTTATCGACCCGGATAACAAAAGGGGCTGGCTGGCTCATTTGACGTTCGGGAAAGTGTTTACCAAGGGTTCACGAAAAGCCGGAATCACGCCCGGACTTTTTGAAAAAGGAGACATCTGTGTAACCGGTCGTTATGCTTTCGATGCCTTCATCGGAAGCAATCTGGAGTCCCTTCTGAAGGAACATGGCATCACGACTTTACTGATCTGTGGTTTTACCACCGATCAATGCGTTGCCAAGACCATGAAAACCGCGCTTGACAAGGGGTTCAATGCTTATATGGTCTCCGACTGCACCGCCACAATGAATGGACTTTTCCAGAAAATAACCGAAGCAAAATTTCAACCGAACGTGATCGATCATCAAACGGCTCTGGACAGAATGATCGACAATGATAAAAACGTATTAAAACCTGAATTCGCGGCTCCCGCAACTTAATTTACGCCCCTTAGTCCGGATCATTCCCGCAAATACCCCCGATGATTTCATCGGTAAACGTAACAATCGTTGATTTGATCATCATGATTGTTCCCGGTAACCGGGGAGATTGATAAACATCCCCCAGGGGTTACACCCGCCGGGAAAGGGGACCTATGTTTTCGGAAGTTTCAGATAAAAGATGTTGCCTTTGGGCTTATTAGCCTCAACCCAGACTTCCCCTTCATGAGCCTTGGCGATTCTTTTCACGATAGCCAATCCCAATCCGCGGCCGCCCCCGGAATTTTTTTTAAGTTGGGTTTTCCGAACAAAAATACGATCGTAATCCTTTTTGGGAATCGACTTCCCGAAGTCCTTCACTGCGATGGTAACGGAATCATCATCCGAATGCGCTTCAATAACGATGCGTTTGCCTTCCGAAGCGTACTTGACGGCATTGCCGATATAATTCTTGAACACTTCTTCAATAATCGGGTTGGCTTTAATCGGCAACATTTCCGAAACGAGATTTTCCAGACGCATTCCCTTATCTTTTAAGGCCGGTTTAAACTGACCGACCACTTTTTTAATTACCTGCGCCAGATCAATTTCCTTTATGCGAATTTCTTCGCCCATGGTAACCCTGGTAAGCAAAGAGGTACTCTCCACTACATCCAATAAACTGTCGCTGCTGTTTTTAATTATTCCCACTATTTCATCATCCGGGGACTTATCTAATAGTAATTCCGCCATCCCACTGATTACACCAGCGGGGTTTTTCAAATCGTGGGTAATCACATCCAGCAGGAGTTCCTTCATGTTGTTTGCTTCCAGCAATTGTTCCGAAAGCTCCCGGTATTTTTTTTCGGAACGCTTCAACGCCTTTTCGGCATGTTTACGATCGGTAATATCACGCGCTATCTGAATTGCCTGGTAGATTTCGCCTTTTTCATTTCTGATGGGTGAGGTGGTCACTTCCATATACCGTATTTCACCATCTTCTTCGATAAGTCGATGTTCAACTGATGAAACCTTGCCGGTACTTAAAACTCCCATTATTGAACAATGGTCGGCCTGGCAGGGTTCGTTTTGATTATGGTTAAGAACATAACAGAATTGACCAATCACATCTCTTTCTTTTCTTCCTGCCCGCTTCAGGTATGCCTTATTGGCGGCGATTAATCTGAATGACGGAATATCAATAACGAATACGGAATCATTTAAATTATTAAAGATTGTTCCGACGAATTCCTGTGAATAGTGAAGTTTTTCTTCCGTCTGTTTTCGTTCGGTAATATCCCGGCCAATCAACTGGAACAGGGCCTGTCCCCGTATTTCCAGTGCCCGTCCGCTTACCTCAACCGGAAAGGATGAACCGTCTTTCCGCACCCAGATCGTTTCGTAAAGAAAATATCCCTTCTCTTCAATTTGTTTTATCCATTCGTTATTCGTTTCCTCAAAGGCTTCCGGAGCGATGATGTCGCTGCCACGGAGTTTCCTGATTTCCTCCTTCGAATAACCGAGCATCCGCAGGGCGACCTCGTTGGCATCCAGAATTTCTCCCCAGGGCGGAACGATCGTAAGGAAAGCATCACCCGCCAGCTCGAACAGGGTCCGATATTTCTCTTCGGATTCCTTCAGGGCGCCGGTCATCTCCCGCACCCGCCCGGTAAGTTTTCTTTTCTCCAAAATATCGAAAACATCCAGTGATCTGACGACAAAATAAGTGATCAACAAGGCCGTCAGCATCCTGAAAACCTCAACGGGCAAACCGACCGTATCGGTGAACCGGGTATAGTTCAGGAGGGAGGCCGGGAAAAAATCCGCTGCCGAAACGACGATTGTGAAAAGACCCGACAGTCCGAAGAAAAGACCGGCAAATAACAGGTTCCCTGAAATGGAGGGGTTATCAACGATTTTTTCTCTTTGACAGACCAGGACATAAGCGACAAGGAAAGCGCTTAAAAGACCAAGCGTATATCTTGACCATATTTCCGCCAATTGCATGCCGTTTTCGTAGGAGAAGGCCTCAAGGTAAAATAAAAACCACAGAATAAACAGGGTTGTCGGGAGCAGGTGTATCTTCGCGGGCAGGTTCTTTTCCAGGCTGAAAAGCTCCAATCCGAACTGCAGCAATACCGTAAAAGATAAAGAGACCATCAAGGTATCAATAGCCATGATAGTGGACGCGGTATACCCGATAATCCGGAACATCTCAAACCACTCATGGGCGGCATGGGCGAAACCGAAGATAACCAGCCACGTGAAAACCCCCGCAAGTCGGTTGCCCGCCAAGGGTCTGATCTTAACCCATACGGCAAGTCCCATAGTAAAATAAGCCAGGCCGTACATTAAGTATACGAAGGTAAGATTCATTTACCGCTTCTTCAATTTCAATGCCATACTTAGTTTATCGAAAAATATTTCTAACTGCAATATTTCTATTGAAGACCGTTATTTATTATTGTTTATTCCGATACGGACCATTGCGTCCCTTCGTTCGGGATATTCATTAAGGCTGAAGTGTAACTCGAGGCCACCCTGTGCGCGGCAATGAAATGTAATGGGTAAAACGCATATTGGTAGGGATACAATTTAAATCAGTCTCCGGGGTTGGATTTCCGGTCTTTTTAGGTTGGTGGTGTGTGCCTTAGTGCAACAAATATCCTGTCGATAACCTTAATATTACCGGCAAATAATACTTGGCCGCCGGCGTCAACTACGCCTGAATTGTTGTCGGGTGGGCGACAGTTGAGTCCATAAGTTTCTGTACTTTTAAAAGAAGGGTCATAGTTTTCTTCTAAATTTGTAATGCAAAAACAGAATAAAGGAGAAAGACCATGACCCGTAATAAAAGTACAAAGAAA
>JALUTR010000155.1 GCA_027021785.1 Fidelibacterota bacterium
AGCGTTACCGTATGAAAAGGGGCTTACGGAGTTTCCGCGGCGGCCAGTTCTTTGAGACGATCAAGGGTGTAAATACCCGAATCGTGGCCATCTTTCCAGATGGGGCGCAAGGCATAATAACCGATGACTTCCAGGCCTGACAGCAGGTAACTGTCCTGCGTCTTTAACTGGGGAGGCCCGATATAAACGTTACCCAGGACATCCGTTTCACCGGCGCAGTTGGCGCAGGGACAATTATCCCGCAATGTTTTTAAGGAAATGATGCTTTCATGGTCGTCGGACCATTTGATCAGCAGCAGGTCATTGACAACTTCCGTATGACGGATTTGCATAGCGGTTGATTTCATGCGTATTGATTCCCGGAATAACTACCAGTAAATTTGCGGGTCCCGGGACTTGTTCCCAACCGGTTTTACGCTTTTTTTCGGGCGATTAGCTCAGTTGGTCAGAGCGCTGTCTTCACACGGCAGAGGTCGGCAGTTCGAGCCTGCCATCGCCCACATTATCCCCACGACAGGATTGTACTTTTGATCTTTTGACACCACCCCGCGCTCATGAACCTGCAGAGTTTATTTCTTCCCCAAAGCAGGTATCCATTAACTTCTTCCATCCACGACAACCAATTTGTATCAATCGTGTCCAACCGATGATGTCTGCATTTTGCATTTCTTCCGGGGCCTGTATAAGTTCTTGAGAAATAAAGAGGGAATATTCATCATGTCCAATTCAATTCAACGTTCAGCAATCTTGATTTTATCCGTCGTAACCCTGTTTTCAGGATTACAGGCCCGGGGGAAAAGTGTTATTAAAGTTGGGAACGACGTAATTGTGAGGCCGGGGAAAACGGTTAAAAGCGCCGTGTCGATCGGCGGGGACGTGCGGGTTTATGGCACCGTAGAGAAGGACGCGGTTGCCGTCGGGGGCTCTGTTTATGTCGGACCGAATGCGGAAATTCGCGAGGATGCCGTGTCGGTTGGCGGCGACGTATCCATGGAACAGGGGGGCGTCATTTATGGCGACGTGGTTGAGGTCAGCGGCTTCCGGTTGGGATCCGTATTCATGCCTATTCAACAATCCTGTTGGTGGGGTATTCCCTGGGGGTTCCGTCTCGTCTCGTTTTTTGGCCTGTTAGCGCTGGCGTTTTTAAGTGTTCTGTTGTTGCCGAACCAGGTAACCGGCGTTTCGAAGATAATAGAAACCGATGTCCCCAGGGCCATTCTTTATGGAATAATAGCGGGGATTCTGTTTGTCCCGCTGATGATAATGATGGCGGTATCGATTTTGGGCATTCCCCTTATCCCGTTTACGGTTATGATTACAATATTGATGGCGCTGTTCGGGTACTTTGCGGTGGCAACTGTGCTGGGTGGTCGGATATTGACCTCCGCCAACCGGCCGGAACCGTCAATCCTGTTAAATGTGTTTTTGGGTTTGATTATCTTATGGATAATCGGTTTGATACCGGTTCTGGGGCGGCTGATCAAAATCGTAGTCTACGTAATAGGGTTGGGCGGTGTGTTAATTGCCATCGTGGAGCGAAGGAGGCTGTCAAGGGTCCGGGTTACTGTTGAAAATCCAAAAACGGAAGAAAATGCCGGTGAGTAAATTGGTAGCGGTTAACGATTTCGTTCGTCGACAGGTCCGGGGATCGGGGAAAACCTATTCCCCGGACCTGAGTTTTGAAGAGATTGCCGAACATGCGGAAGAACGCATGCAAAGCGGTCATTTTCGTGAAGGATACCGGGACGGCGTCCGCATCGTCGAGGCCGCGACGGATTTTACGTCGCATTTCGTCTGTCCGTTCGTGAAGATTGACGAGCGGACGAAATTGACGGCCGAATATGTCCGGCGTCGGGAAGATGAAGAGCCGTATATTCGGATCCGGGCGCTGAACGGAACACCGTTAAAAGCCGGGAAAGTGGAGTTGATTATCTACCGGCATGATGTATTGGCGGAAAATAATGAACAGTCCACAAACGCGGAATGGGAATTGATCAGTATTCACGCGCTTCCGGAGGGAATTACTCATTTGCCCATGGGGCCGGTAACCATGATGCGCAACCAACTTCAACTCCCCGGTGGAACGGCCGCCCGCTATTCTTCGGCGGAATGGGCCGAGGCGGTCAGGTTCTGGCAACAATATGCGGCTCTGGCGCCGGAAGGAAATAAAGTGTGAACGTCTGATTCCTGCCGCGGGTTTACGCGGATATGATTTGTAACGATAATCGTGAAGTTGGTCTGTAAATACAAAACGGGGAAAAGATTTACCCGGAATTTTCACCAAAGGCTGTATTTCGGCGGCAAATCTTTTATTTCAGAAGGATCAGCTTTCGAACCTGGAGCGTTTGGCTGGTTCGGAGACGGACAAAATAAATCCCGCTGGAAGCATTTTCAGCATCCCAGACAAAGGTAAAACGGCCCGGATTCTCCACCCCTTCCCACAGGCGAAGTACTTCCTTCCCCTGGAGATCGATAATGGACAATTGAATCCAGGAACGTTCAGGCAGGGAATAAGAGATCGTGGTCCGTACATTAAATGGGTTCGGATAGGGGGGCGCCAACCGTATTTCAACCGGCAGAACGTCATTCCCCGGTTTGGTTCCAATGAAAAACGTATCGACTCGTGCCAGGTTAAGGAAACCGTCGGAGATGTAAACGATGGATAGCGGAGTGGATGCTTGAATCAACACGCCCTGAAATGTACCGACCAG
>JALUTR010000156.1 GCA_027021785.1 Fidelibacterota bacterium
AGGTCATCGGATATCCTCTCCCGGATCCAATCAACATCATCATAATCGTCGAATAACAGGGGAATGATAAAGGCGAAAACATCGGGATTCAATTCGGACAATCCCTCGGTGGTAATTGCGGCGGCCTGGATCTGTCCAATACGCATCTTCCGTATCATATCCCGCTCATCACCGACCACCCCGCCCGGATATATCCGCAGGATGATTTGGCCGTTCGTAGCTTCTTTCCACCTTTGCCCCATTTTGACCAGGGCGCCGTGCCAATCGGTCCCTTCCGGCGCCAACGTGGCCATTTTGATCACCATTCTCTTCTCCGCCGGTAATATCGACACAAAGAATAAAAGTAAAACTATTTTAACAATTACCTTCACATCCCACCTTTAATAAAACAATTCATCAACACGCCCCAGTAACCAGGTCGCCCTGGATTGTGCCAAAACATTTGCCAGACGTAATTCGGGATCGGAATCCAAATCCACTGCCAATGCCTGATTCAACAAAGCAATAAATTCTTCCCGATTCTGGTTTTTCACGTCAACCACTTCAGCAAAGGTAATATAAGGGCTGCAATCATTCCCCCGGGAGGCTTTTACTGCTTTTTGAAAATAATCACGGGCGATTTTATCGGCGTCAGGCGCGGCATCCGGACGTTTAACGGAATAGGAAATCATCGCCGTATACAGCGATCCTTTATTCCAATCAGGGTCTACTTTCAGCGCTTGTTCCAAAAGCCAACCTACCTTGGGAAAATCGACCAAATATTCCGGATCACCGCCGCTTGTTGATATGGCGCCGCCATACGCCGCGGCCGTCCAGTACAACAAGGGAACATCTTCCTTTTTAATCGGGTATTCGGCCGCCGCCGATTGTTCCATCCAGGTTACAATCTCCGGATATTTCACTTGTAACCCGCGAATTCCGTACCTACGCGCCCGGTTGAACAGGTTCGTTGCCCGTTTATACAACGCTTTCCCCGTCGTATAATCCTCGGCAATAGTCCGATCGGCATCTTCTTTAATAAAGGCATAGGCATACATTGTAAACCCGGATGCGGCGGATGACAACAAAGTGTAATTATCCGGATCCTCCTGTAATAAAACTTCGATCGTCTTTAAATTAAAAGGAAACGCCTCCCGCACAAGTTGCGGATCATTTTCGGTAAGATAAACCAGACCGACCTTATTGAACGTATTTCCAAGCTGATCCAATATAATTCGTTTGGGAGAGCAACCATACAAAAACAAAAACATGGCTAATCCGGTTTTCATAGCCATGTTATAACGTCGTTTCCTTTTTTGATAAGGTAACATACCCAATAGCGGATCTACAATATTAAAATCAATCGTCGATTATCTTTTCAATCACGAATTTGTTCATACAGGGGGAATTCTTCGCACAAATCTTTCACTTCATTTCGCACCTTATCAATAATGTTTTGATTTTCCGGATCGGACAGGACCTGATTAATGAGGTCGACAATAATTTTCATTTCCTTAACTTGCATTCCACGCGTGGTTATTGCCGGTGTTCCGATGCGAATGCCGCTGGTGACAAAAGGACTTTTTTTATCGAACGGCACCATGTTTTTATTAACGGTAATTCCCGCTTTTTCGAGCGCTTTTTCCGCTGCTTTACCGGTGATACCTTTATTGGTCAGATCGATCAAAACAAGATGGGTATCGGTTCCGCCGGAAACCAATTGATAATCGCGGGACATGAATTCTTCGGCCAGGCAACGGGCGTTTTCCACAACCTGCCGGGTATATTCCTTAAAATCCGGTTTCAGGGCCTCTCCGAAAGCCACCGCTTTGGCGGCGATAATATGCATCAGCGGCCCGCCCTGAATACCCGGCATAACCATGGAATCCAGCAATTCGGAAACCTGTTTTACCCGACCCGATTTAGGAGCGACTTTTCCCCACGGATTTTCCCAATCGCGGCCCATCATGATCATGCCGCCCCGCGGACCACGCAATGTTTTGTGCGTGGTGGTGGTGACAACATCACAATGGGGAAACGGTGAAGGGTGCAGACCGGTGGCCACCAAACCCGCCGGGTGGGCAATGTCAGCCATCAAAAAGGCATTTACCTCGTCGGCAACTTCACGAAATTGTTCGAATTCGATAAACCGCGGGTAAGCGCTGCCGCCGCAGATGATCAATTTCGGTTTATGTTCCCGGGCCAAGGTAATCAGTTCATCGAAATCCACGCGACCGGTTTGGGGGTGAACGTGGTACGAAACAACATGATACAATCGTCCCGAGAAATTGACCGGACTCCCGTGGGTAAGATGCCCGCCGTGCGCCAGGTCCAGTCCCATGATGGTATCGCCCACTTCAACAAAGGTCATCAGGGCGGCCATGTTCGCCTGGGAGCCCGAATGGGGTTGAACGTTTACATATTCGGCGCCGAACAGTTTCTTGGCCCGTTCACGGGCTAAATTCTCGGCTTCGTCAACGTGCTCACAACCGCCGTAATACCGTCGACCGGGATATCCTTCGGCGTATTTATTGGTCATTACACCACCCGCCATTTGCAGGACGGCGTAACTTACGAAGTTCTCGGAAGCGATCAATTCCAGGGTCCCGTGTTCCCTGGAAACTTCGCGCATCAAAATATCATAAAGTTCGGGATCATCTCTTTTTAAAGTATTAAGTTGCATAATAATAAATGATTTCTACCAGCCAGGTTCTTTATTAAGTTTTTCAGTCACCCATTGATAACATTCCGAATTGGGTTTTACCCAACCTTTATTCTTGACTTCCGGGTCCAACATGAACCAGTTGGCATTACCGAACAAGACTTCGTTTTCAGACAACCATTTTTTCGAATTGGAGTAGCGACGGAAACCCTTTTCTTCCGCTTTCTCAAAATAATTATAGGCCAGGGTTGCCACAATCCGGTCATCGGTTGAAATGTCTGCCGTTCTGCAATTCTGGAATGCTTTATAATAAACATTCCCTTTTTGGCCGTATCCTTCACCCGATTTGGATGAGATTTGAATTGCTTTATCCGCCCAACGGATAGCCTTGCCGTAGTTCTGGAGTAACGTGTTCACTTCCGAGATTTTAATCGCTACCTGATAATCTCTTGGATCAAGCTTGAATAATTCCTCGTAGGCCTTCGAAGCCGATTCCAGGTCATCGGCCAACATATATGCCTGGCCAAGCTTACGATAGGCTAATTTGCTGCTTTTATCGGCCCTGATTACCCGCCGTAATACCGGGATGGCCTCCTCCGGTCGCTCGGCGGTAATTAACCGATCCGCCAGATCGAGACCATAGGATATGTTATCAGGATTGCTGTTAAACCGATTGCGGTAGACTTCCAGGGGATCCCGTCCGCTTTTCTCGTAAGCGATTGCCAAATCTCCCTGAACAATCTCATTATCCGGCTCAATATCCAATATTTTCTGCAAAACGTAAATCTGATCCTTATATTTTCCCTCTTCACCATACAACTTGGCCAATTCGGTCATGCTGGCGACATCATCCGGCTCCAGTTCCATTACCCGTTCGTAGACATTAATTTCCTTATCCTTAAGTCCTTGCTTCTTATACGCGTACGCCAATCGTTTCAATAAATCGACATTTTCGGGAAGCAATTGCAGTCCTCTTAATATTACATACTCGGAACTATCATATTTTCCCATAAACTCATAGGCAATGGCATAATACAAATATATTTCTTCGGGAGGCGCCAATACCGGATCATATTGATCGCAACCCAAATCCAGTATTTGCTGGTATAATCTCACTGTCGATTCCCAATCGCGATTCCGATAATATTCTGCGGCGCTGCTCATTAAACGGGGGCAGAGGACTTCACGTAAGGAATCCAAACGCGCCATCTCCGCTACAGAGTCATCCTCGTTGGAGGCTTCCGGGGGAACACACATGGTGGCTACTAATGCGAGTAATCCCAAAACCGTCAGCTTTGTTACTTTCGATTTTGCATTCATACTATCGTTCTCTCCTTTTTACGAACCAAATATCGCCGATACTTATTCCAACGGTATATTGCTGGACAGATTCATCGCCTATATTACCAAACCCTTGCCTCCTACCCAACAAGTAACCGATGTCTATTTGGTTATTGGTTATTCCAAATTTAAATCCAAACCCCAATGATAATCCATTTTCATTAATCGGCTGAGCCGAATTTTTCATTTGATACGATTTGTAATACAATCCGAAACGGAAAATGCCATGATCAAGAAAATTACGGGTAACTTTTGCCGGGAATTTAACAAAACCGATATTCACCTGATTCCGGATTTGAACCTGGTCATTCAACAGCGCCGGAAGTTTGGCTATCTCGGCATTATCTTTTCGGAAATTAAATTCCGCCAGAATATGCATTCGCGGTCGGAATTCAAGATCGGTTCCCATCCCGATCTCATAGGGATTGTATTGATCCTGGTAACGGGATTTCACCGGACCGGGGGTCCCGGTCGGATCCGGGAAGTCGGTGAGGAAGGAAGTGACTTCCCGATCATGATACCCCGAACCGTTATTGTCCTCAAACGGTTGGTAAGAGTATGATGAGATCGTCAACGATTTAATCGGCATACCGAATTTCAAAAACAAACTGGTGGGGCGCGCCTTGAAACTGAAACGCTTACTACGGAGATATAAATTCGCTAACGTCCCCGTGTATACGTGTCTTTGGTTAAAACGGTAATCCACATCGTCAATAGTTAAAATATTCGCCTGACGGGCCGACCCGAACAAATATGACAAGTTAAGGGCAATGGTTTCGTATTCTGTAATCATGATTCCCACGGACGCGTCAAAAACATTAACTCCGCCGGTACCGATAAACTGTTTTTCCAGGGCCAGGGTATCCCGATCAATCACAAAATCGGGGATTTCCTGGCGAAGTTTTATTTGACGGTCGATAAACGGGTATAGGCCGAAACCGATGGAATACTTTTTCTTTATCGGTACAATTAAACGAACCAGGTTTAAATCCGACATTTCATTTTTAATGTTCAGATCCCGCAATTCATATCGTCGCCCGCCATACATTCCGGACAGAAGTGTGAAACGCAAATCCTGCCACGTGGAGGGATTGTTCAGCGATACATCCGTCTGGTAAGCGGGTAAAAGTCCGCTTGAAGAAATGCCCAGCGCCGTCGCATCCCCGGTTGTCCGGGTGAATCCCGCGCCAAATCCGTTCATCAGGGACTGCCCGCCAAGACCCGCCAGAAGCAAGGTAATAACAGTGTATTGCCTAAGGAGCCACATATTGTATTTTTAAGTACGGTGTCAGCGAATCCTGTTCATTGGTTTGAAAGTGTACGACCTGAAAAGGATCGTTGGTGGAATTAGGAATAAATTTAATTCCCAGGTTCGATATACGATCAAAATGAATCGCTTGTAAAAACGATCTGATTTGAATTTTTAATCGACCCCCCGATAATACGGCCGACATCGGGTACGCAGGATCAACGGCATACGGATCGGTTTCATAAATCCGAAACGCTGTAACATCCACCGTGTCGACCAGGGGATAAGCGATAATCCCAAAATTGTCCGCCAGAGAATCCTCACTGCTGTTGAACACCAGTTCGGCGGACTTTATCACGGTCAATTCGGGTAATGTCAGGGGATCAAGATCAATCTGAATTATTGCATTCAATCCCTTCGCCCTGCCGATCGAAATCAGGGTTGTATCCCGGTCGGTTAATTCTCCCGGGATGATCAATGACATATCTTTCCTGGCCAGGAACGTCACCCGGGAAGTATCGGTCAGCGTATCCCCCTCGGAATTAACTAAAAACCTGCGATAATACAATGTAATTCCGGGGCCGTTCCCGGTTTCCCGACTTACAAATGGAATCATTACATCCAGGACATCGTCGGCTTTTAACAGGAAAGTACGGTTATCGTTAACCTCACTTGTATCGGCAAGATAATCAATTACTTCCCGGGATAAACGATAGGTCAATTTAGGAGGAATGATCGTGGTTGAATCCACGAAAACTTCAACCAGCGGTTCCTGCCCGATCAATTGCGCGTCGGCCAACAATTCCGATTCGGAAAGATTCCGGTAATTGCTCTGGGTCTCATGAAAAAGGGAATCGCCGCCGGTGGGAAAGTAGAACAAACTGAAGGTTGAGGTGGTGGGGATACTGTCCTGCGCCAGCGAAATCGAGAAAACGGCGCTGTCAATCGTGATGGTGGAATCCAGGAAACTGCTAAACATATTTGAGGGGATCCCGGAGGACCGGGAATAGATTTCGATTAATGTAAGCGGACTTTCATATTCCCCTTTCCTGCCGAGGTACAATTTTGTGCTGTTACCCATCTGGGGGGGTATTTGATACGACCTGCCATAAATACTTGAGACGGTCAACGTGTCAATATTAATACTGGTATCCGACGAACCGTAAGGAATCGGTTCCTCATTACAACTCACAGACAGGGCTACCAATACCAACCACAAAACGTGGGTTTTGACGGGAATATATTTCATGCGGAATGATTAACTACAAATTAGCTGGAAAGTTTCTGCAGAACTTCGTCCAATTCATCTGCAATCCGGGCATAATCCGGTGACTCTTCATCGTCCCAATCGATAACCTCTATTTTATCTTCGTGTTTTTTCACACCTTCGTATTCGAGTAGTTTCGTGAGGTTATCCGTTTCGGGAGTATTATATACAACAATTTGATCAACGTAATGAGCCGCTACTTCATATCCATTCACCATGTCGCCGGTAATGGATTCCGGTATGGTAATCCCTGCTTTCTTATACGCATCGCGATGGAAAATGCAGTAATCATCGACGGAGAAAACAGTCAGTAAAGTTTTGATTCCGCGGTAAAATTTTTCTTTGCGAAATAATTGTTGGTACAAGACAGGTACAAACGTTGACGGCCAACTGTTGCAAATAATAATATCCGGGCACCAGAAAAGATGCGGTAACGTCGCCAGGGCCGCTTTCCCGAAATAGGCGAAACGCTCATCGTTGTCACTCAGCATACGGCCGTTCTTGGACTTGTAGAGCAGATTTGACAATGGTTTGAACCACCGTGAATCTTCAAGGAAATAGACCTGTACCCGGGTCTTGGGAATAAAAGCGCTTTTGGCTGAGGCTATTTTTTCGGTTCCGTCAAATTCAAACGGGATTTCACGCAGTCGAATGACTTCGCGCAAAATGTATTTCCGTTCGCTGACAAACCCATACTTAGGGAGCATGGTTCGAATATCGTGTCCCTTCCCCTGTAATGCGAGGGGCACTTTAACAGAATAATCGGCCAGTGTGGAAGTCTTGGCAAAAGGTGCAATTTCAGTCGTAAGGTAGAATAGTTTTAATGGCATATTTGTATTTTTATTCCATGTTTAATTGTTTCAACGTTTCCTTTGCTTTATCATAGTATTCGCTACCTGGAAAGTAATCCAGTAATCTTTGATACTCTTCCCGCGCTTTCTCAATATTTCCCATACTTTGGTAGGCTAATCCCAATTTCAGTTGCGCATCATCATCTTTATCGGTTCCGGGAAACGTAAATACTTTTTCGAATTCGATAATCGCCCGTTTGTAATTTTTTTGTGAATAATAACATTCAGCCAACCAGTATTGACTGTTATCCGCCAATTCATTCATGGGATCGCTTATTACCAGTTCGGAAAAACCGATAATGGCATCATTGTAATTACCGTTCTGGTAATTGGTCAGACTTTCAATATAACGTTTTTTATATTCGGCCGGGCTGATTTTGGTCGAACTCATTTCCCCCGGTTTCTCAGACTTTAATTGGTAAATCTCACTGAAACTGTTGGTAAGGGTCACGATTTTATTTTCAATCATCATCAGCTTAGCGAGTATTTCGAAATTGGTGCTGTCGATATATGCGGCTTTATCTTCCAGAATCCGCATTTTGTTTTGTATCGTGTTGATACGATTAATCAACAGAATAGCGACCGAATCGGTCTGTTTTTTCGCCTGTACCGTGGCCCGCAGCGTGTTTCTCAGGTCCGGTAACAAAATCCGGATCTGGGTCTCCAATGTATCCACGCGAACTCTTTCCCGATTAATTTTTGCGTTTAACCTTTTTAATTCACGGGATATATCATTTTGTGCAGGGAGAGTTGTACAAATCAGTAGAAAAAGAATAAAATATTTCGTCACACGATTGTAATTCATAGGCACCTTTAGATGGTTTTGGACGGTTATAGTCGGGGAGAATTTACCTTTCCGACGACGGAACATCAATATATTTAGCTGCCCAATCCGTAATCCCCGGTTATGGATGGAGCGGACCGTTCGCCAACCGGCGGATTGGCTCTCCAAATACACACAGTCACTGAGGCGTTGCTCTAATCCGGGGTGTTAATTCCGAAATTCAAGACCAGTCCGATCATGATATAACAGGATAACAGGAATGAACCCCCGTAAGACACGAACGGCAAGGGGAGTCCCTTCACCGGAATTAATCCGACGGTCATCGCAGTATTCACAAAAATATGGGACATGAAAATCGATGCGATTCCGATCAATACCAGACCGGAGAAACGGTCTTTTGACGTATAGGCAAGTCTTACCATTTTTAAAACCAGCCAGGCAAAACCGATCAACAGGATCGCAATCATTATGAACCCGAATTCTTCTCCCAGGACCGACAATACGAAATCGGATTCCTGAACCGGCAGGAACTTTAAATGGGTTTGGGTTCCCTGCCCCCATCCTTTGCCCCAGAAACCACCCGATCCGATGGCTGTTTGACTTTGAATAATCTGGTACGCCGCCCCCAGAGGATCCAATTCCGGATTGAAAAGGGTTAAGATTCGATTCCGTTGATAAGTCTCCAGGTGGTTCCAAATCACCGGGGCGAGTAATCCCAGGAATATATTCCCGAAATAGGTCACGACGCCCATGACCAGGCGTGGTTTGCCCATGTAGATAATGACCAGCATAATAATCGTCCAGGCCGTGAAAGAAATCATATGGAAGGCGGTTAAGACGCTAAAAATCGGCGCCGTTAATAAAAACAAATGATAAGGTCGCGCGCCGACCCAGTACAACATCGGTAACAGCGGGGTCATCATTATCAGAGCCGTACCCAAATCAGGTTGTTTAAGCACAATCACCGCCGGTATGATCATAATGATGCATGGAATAATAAGCGACGACAGGTGCCCCATTTCCAGGGTCCTGTCCGACAAATAACGGGCTAATGCGATTACCATGATCCATTTGGCATATTCCGAAGGTTGGAAACCAAACGGACCGATATCAAGCCAACGATGTGTTCCGGCCACCGTATTCCCGAAATAGGGCAGCATAATGCCGACAACAGCCATAAAATAAAGCACGTAACTGTACTTGTGAATGACATGCCGCGGGATGAATAAAACGAGAAAGAGGCTGACTAAGGCGGGAATAAGAAAAAACAGTTGCTTCAGAAATGAATTGCTGATGAATGTGATTTCCTGGTGCACAGATATGCTGTACAGGGAAACCATCCCTATCCCGGTCATGGCCAAAACAACGATCAATATCCAGTATTGAATCTCGGATATTTTTTTTACCAATGTTAAGATCACTGTGTCACCTGCGCTGCCAGTTGTTTTCCGGGGCCGTAAAGATAGGCGAAAATTTTGCGCGCTATCGGCGCCGCCACGGCGCCGCCATGCCCCCCGTTTTCGATCAATATCACGACGGAGGTCAACGAATCTCCCTTTTTCCCGTAGCCGACGAACCAGGCATGCGGTTCACCGTGGGGATTTTCGGCTGTACCCGTCTTTCCGGCAATTACCACCCCCTTAATCCGGGGATCCGCCGCCTTACCGGTGCCGTGTTGATCGTAAACGACACCTTCCAATAAATCATTGACCTTCCGCCAGGTCGTGGCTCTCAGGACAGGCGTTTTTACGTAATCAACGGTCATGGATTTCGAAAAATGCAATCGTTTCGCTTTCCCCGCCGTTGCGATTATATTGATGAAATTTGCCATTTGAAGCGGAGTCACCACAATATCACCCTGACCGATAGCCAAATTCAACATGTATCCCCGTGACCACCCCCATCTCCCGTATCTACTGTTCATATAATCCGGAGTCGGAATTAAACCGGCACGCTCCGACGGCAGATCTATTCCCACCGGTTTTCCGAAACCAAACTCAGAACACAGATCGGCCCACTGGTCAAAGGACAATTTTTGAACAACTTGATAATAATAAACATTGCACGACTGAATCAGGGCTTCACGCAGATTTACGGTTCCGTGTCCCCCTTCTTTCCAACATCGGAACTCGCGATCACCCAGGATGTAGCCGCCGGTGCATTCCACTGTCCAATCGGGATCCACCAGGCGATTTTCGAGCAGGGCCAGGAGAGTAACTATTTTAAAGGTCGAACCGGGAGGGTATAAACCGCTACTGATACGATCCAGCAACGGGCGGTCGGAATCGGTTAAAATTTTATTCCACTCTTCGACGGAAGTTGCCCCGGTGAACAAATCCGGCGGATAATCGGGAGCGCTGACATAGGCCAGTATTTCGCCGGTCCGGGGTTCCGAAACCAAGGCCACTCCCCGGTAATTACGCAGCTCATCTTCCAAAAGTCCCTGCAGCGTTGCGTCAATCGTAACCATTAAGTCCCGGCCGGGTGTGGGTGGAATTTCTTTTTCGCCGTTTACCCGACCAACAATCCGCCCCAAGGCATCCACTTCCAGATAGGAAATCCCCTTATGACCCCGAAGTTGATCTTCATAAACTTTTTCCAGACCTTGCCAGCCGATCAGGTCGCCAAGTTCATAATGCGTCTTCTCCCCCAGGCGATCACGAATGTTTCGGTCGACTTCTTTTACATATCCCAGGAAATGGGAGCCGCGAATCGGACTGGGATAAATCCGTTCCGGAAATTGTTCGTACTGCAGGCCGGCGAGGTCCAATTTATGCTCTTCCAGGATGCTGATTTGCGCAAATGACAAATCCTTGGCCAGGCGTGCCGGAATAAACCGGCCGCGATAATACTTATGGTAATTTGCCGCCAGGTCCATGGAATCAATCCCCGTACAGGAACTGACTTTCTTAAATAATTGTTCTTTTGATCCGATTTCCCCGGGAATGGCTGTAATGACAAAAGTGGGATAATTATCGACCAGTCGATCGCCGTAGCGATCGACAATTAATCCGCGCGGCGCATTTATCGTTACCGCGCGAATACGATTCACTTCCGCTTTTAATTTGTATTTTTCATACCGATATATCTGGAGTAAAAAAAATCTTCCTAATAATATAACGGTTAGAAAGATAACAACACCGTAAACGACCACCAACCGTCTGTGAGGGACTAAATTTTCCGCTTTTAACACTATCCTACCCGCTTTAAAGGAATGACCAATTGCAGAATCCCCAGGAATCCGAAGGTGTAGCCCGCCGTGAGAAACCATTTACCCCAAAAAACAGGCAGATCCGTGACAAACAGGAATTGATATCGGACGTACGCAAAAATAAAAAAACTGAACAGGAGAATCCCGATCCATATTAAGTGGAAATAAAACGGGATCATCCGGGAATACTGCCCTTTTAAATAACCGGTTAAATACCCCGTAATCACATAAACAATCGATGATAAGCCGAAATAGGAACCAACGCCCGCGAAATCGGCCAGCATACCCAAAATGAACCCGGTAATGACTCCGACAAAACTACCCCGGCGAATACTGATATATAATACGTATATCAAAAGAAAATCGGGACGCACGGTCTGAATCGACAGTAATTCCGCCAGGAAAAACTGGAGCAGAAAGACACCCGCCAGGGGGAGTAAATACTCAGTTAACTTGGTCAATCTGTTCCGTGATAACAAATACATTGATCAACGATCCCAGGTCATTAAAGATTTTTACGGTAACTATCTTCTGGAAGCTGCCCCGTTCTTCCAATATCCCGACAACTTCCCCCACCGGCAAATTCTCGGGGTATATGTCACTGAATCCGGACGTCACCACCTTATCCCCCACTTCAACCGGCACATTCTTTTGCACTTCCCTCACTTCACAAAGATTCCCCTCTTTCCAACGCAGGATACCGGTGGCGCCACTGGGCATTATGCGGATGCTTAACCGGTAATTCAAGTCGCTTAACAGTTGCACAATCGATGAACGTTCACCCACCAGGATAGTTTTGCCGACAACCCCCAGCGGGGTAAGAACGGGCATATCCCCGGT
>JALUTR010000157.1 GCA_027021785.1 Fidelibacterota bacterium
AAATCCCTTTTTGAATATATTCCTTAATTTTTCGTATGGCCGGATGAAATAACAACAAGTGACCAACCATCAATACTCTTGACCTGGCTTCAGCAAGACTATGAAGTTGCTCTGCTTCCGTGACATTTAACGCCAATGGCTTTTCCACCAAAACATCTTTGTCATGTTCCAGAGCTTTTAGCGCCAACGGGAAGTGTGTCTCCGCATTGGATGCAATAACAATCCCTTTTATCCTGGAATCATCCAAAACCTCCTGATAGTCTGTAGTTGTTTTTACGTGCGGATATTTTTTCCGGATATCGTCAATCGCTTGCGGACTTGTGTCACACACCATTGATAAACGGCCAATTTCATAAAAATTGCGGATATGGTTTTTTCCCCAATGGCCCGCTCCTACCACGGCAATGATTTGCTTATCCATTATTTCATTCCAATATTATTTCGTTTTAAGTAAAAAACCAACTTCCCCGAAAATACTTTGCAAATTTAAACCATCTTTGTACCCCGGACCCTCCTTTTGGAGGCCAATAATAGGTGATGATAAAAACTTTCCTCATTTAACAACGACGTAAAGGGCTCCCAAGGTAGTTACTTCGCGAAGTAACGGAATTCCTGAAAACGGATTCTTCATTCGCTTCCAACCGTATCGCTTTTCATAACAAGGCCTTATCAAAAAGTAATCTTTCTTTTCCACAAAGAATCCGATCTCTTGTAACAGTTTCCCCATTTGATGTAACGATATACGCAACTTTTTCACGCTTACCAAATTCTCAATCGAATTCGTGGGTTGAGATAATAACCGAAGATAGTATTTATAAACCGATGTCGGTAATAAATAAATGTACGGTAACTTTCCAAACTTGCTGATTGTTATTTGTTGATGTCCGGCAAAAGGCGAATATTTTGGAGGAAAAGACAAAAACAACTTTCCTCCTTTTGCCAATAATTCATAAATCTTCTTCAAAGCAAATTTTTTATCCTGAAGGTGCTCAATCACATCCCTGAGAATAATATAGTTAAAATTACCCGGAATTTTATCCCAATATATTTCCGGTTTTAAAAAATCTCCGAGCAAAAACGTTACTTTTTTATTGTTATTCATCTCCAGTGAATTTCGATAGCGACCGGGCGAATACTCCAACCCAAAACACCGTGCCCCTTGTTCCGCAAAGAAATGTAATCCGCCACCCTCGGCACAACCAATCTCAAACACGGTTTTACCTGCATAATCAGGAGCGCCAAAATATTCATGGACAATATGTTCCGAATACCACCGTTGTTCATTAAACATTTCAAGATGACGTTTATCCATACATCAATCAACCAGCGTTTCGATTTTTTTCACAAATTCTTCCCATGAAAAGTATTTTTTGTACTCCCGTACTTTTTCAACCATCCGGTTGTATCGGTTATTTTGGTAGAAATCCAGTAATGCAGCGGCAATGGCCTTTGGATTATCAACTTCAACAACATAACCCACATCACCATACGGAACTATCTCCGGCAATCCCCCGACATTGGTAACAACCACGGGACGATTGAAATGATAAGCAATCTGCACTATTCCACTTTGGGTGGCGGATCGGTAAGGTAAAACGACAATATCAGCAGCGGAAAAATATACCGCTACATCTTTGTCAGGAATAAACTGTAATTTTAAATTCACAATGGTTTCTAATTTATTCTCCTTTACCAATGCCTGATATTTCCCGGCATCCTCATAACATTCACCCGCAATCAGTATGGTGAAATTCTCAAGTTTATTTTTCAGGACAGAGGCTGCCCTAATCAGTAAATCAAGCCCTTTATACTTTCTAATCAATCCGAAATAGAGAATAACCCTTTCTGATTCTATCCCCAATATTTTCCGGGCTTTGTTCATATCGATGGAATCGCCGAAAATATTATAAACCGGGTGTGGCGAATACGTGTAATGTGCCCGTGGATAGAGGGACAACAAGTCTTCTTTTACTACTTCAGACATAACAATAAAATGATCAACATGATCAAAAAAGTAACGGGTTAATTTGTCATCAAAAGGCCTGTTTTCGTGGGGAATTACATTATCGCATATTACCAGGATCTTCACGTCCATCTTCCTTTTCACCCATTTCACAACGGTACCGAAGGCAGGAGCAAAAAAAGGCATCCAGTATTTAAATATGATCAAATCCGGATTGAGGCTTGCAATCGCATTGGCGGTTCTGAACCAGGACAAAGGATTTACGGAACTTAATAACCGTCTCTGCCTCATTTCCGAACCATCCGCAGATTTCTCGAATTGTGTCTTACCGGGAAATAGAAAATTCGGGTATTGAGTTGTAAAATTAATCCCTGTTACTTCATGACGTTTGGCCAAATATTTCGCTAATGTATAATTAAAATGAGCGATTCCACCCCTGAAAGGAGGCAACGTTCCAACAATTACTATTTTCATGCCGGCACAAGTCTTTGAATTTCTTCAAAAACGGAATCTACCGACAAATCATACATACAACTTTTTTCGTAGATACATTTTGGTCTGTAATAACACTCACATTGTTTGTTAGGGGCTAAAATTGTCGACTTCGTAAAGAAATGGAATTCACTCGGATTAAAGATGTTGTTAAACAGAATAAGAGGGATCTTTAATCCGATAGCCAAATGCATTGCCATCGTTACAGCGGTAACAACCAAATCACATTTTTGTATTAATCCCAAAAATTCCAGGATTGGAAATACTCCTAAATAATTCGCATTTGTGTTTTTCGATATTCGACAATTTCTCTCATGTTCTTCCGGTCCCCCCAACAAAAGAACGGTATACCCGGCGCCCATCAGCCTAACCGCTAATTCCTCCCAGTAATTCTCAGGCCATAAACGTGTAACCCATCTCCCTCCGCAACCGGTATTCAGACCCACTACTTTCCCGGGGGAAACAAATTCCTCTATACGTTGACTATAGCGGGGTTCAGGTAATAAATACTCCTCCCCACGATATTGCAGACCGCAAATTTCAAATATTTCTTCCAAATAATGCTTCCGATTTTTTTTGCTGAGATCATCGGAAATACCGGTTAGAAATTTATGCTTCGCCAAGTTGTTGAGCGGTGCCGGCATCCCATCCAACAATCCAAAACCAAATTTTTTATTGATGGTCAATTGATCCATCAATGCGCAGGCTTCCGGGTCCTTATCCAGATTAATCCCCATCTCAAAGGGAATGGACTTTATCCAGGTCAGGTTCTCCAGATTATATTCCAAAGGCCAGTCAATTTCGTTTGGAAGAATATCCTTAAATTTCGTGAGCCAAAATATCCGTGCTGTCGGAAACTCAATTTTAAACCGTTGAAGCAATGCCGTTGTTCTTATGACATCCCCCATTGCTCCCAATTTGATGACTAAAATATTTTGATCGGTCGGTTCATAATAATCACATTGCGATGAACACTCAACCCCATATTTTTTATGTGGCTGGCAGGGGACATAACCACGATAATGTCGGCAATTAAATTTTATTTCCATCACTTATTTGTCTTGTACACGTGGTTGTTAATACGGATATGAATAAACAATAAATGCGATTTTTTTATTGGATAACCCGTTTTACTCTGTGCTCATTCCCCTGTTGGGTACGGACAATCATTTCGGCGATCAAGCCCACCGAAAAAAACCAGAGTCCCAGCACAAATACCATTGTCCCGAAAAGCATCATCGCGAAGTGTATTTTAAACGGATGTCCCAAAAAGACCTTTAAATACACAACGTACGACTCCGCCGCAACGGCGACCAGCAGGCAGATTAATCCGAAATATCCGAATAAGTGTAAGGGGTTTTGCGTGTAACGATTGAGAAACAAAATCGTAAGCAAATCAAAAAAACCGTGAAACAGTCGCGCCCCGCCATACTTTGTTTTACCGTATATCCGGGGACGATGATTGACCTTTATCTCAGAGACCTTAAACTTGTTTTGCCCCGCGAGGGCGGGAATATACCGGTGACGGCCACCGTAGATATCGAGGGACTTTACCACCTCGTTGCGATAAATCTTCAGCCCGCAATTAAAATCGTGAATCTTTACCCCGGTTAATAATCTGGTAACAAAATTAAATATCTTTGACGGGATCGTTTTCGTCCAGGGATCTTTGCGATCAACTTTCCAACCGGAAACAAGATCATACCCTTCTTCGATCCTGGCAATAAGATTAGGGATTTCAGCCGGGTCGTCCTGCAGATCGGCATCCATGGTAATCACATAATCTCCGTCTACCCGTTTGAAACCCTCCGCCAGAGCCGCCGATTTCCCGTAATTACGATAAAGCTGAACCACGGTGACATTTTCGTCATCCCGGGCCAACTTTTCCAACAATTCGGATGAACCATCGGTCGACCCGTCGTCGACAAAAACAATCTCCCACTGATCATTTTCCGCAAGAGCAGCTCTCAACTGACTGATCAGGTCCGGCAATGCCTCAACTTCATTATACACCGGAATTACAACCGATATTTTTTTGCTCATATAATTAATCCATCGGTATTGAACCGGGAATATTGTGAATCAAATTCACATAGGCTGCGCCAAATTCCCGTCTGTTAATTATGATTTCAATTCTGTTCCGGCCGTTGTCTGTTTTAAATATGACTTTATTCACCAGATAACCGTACGGTGTTTGTTCGGCTTTGAATTCCACCTGGAATTCCTCATGTTGTGCTTCCTTTTCGATCCCGGGAAAGGATTTTTCCAAATCGGGTACAACGCCCCAAAATATCCGGGTTAAGTCGAACGGCTCAAAGGTATTTAAAAAAGGGAACTTCAACACAATTTTTTCACGTGTATATCGACGATTTTGAAGCATATCCCATACATACACATCATCCTTGAATATCTGCATGAAAAGCGTACGCCGACCCAACAGATCTTTAAACTGCAGATAGGTACTGTCATTCCTCGAGGTAAACCGGAAATTTAATTGCCCGGATAACGATCCGGTCGAAACCAACTGACCGCTCCCGCTACATACGGAATAAGCGCTTTTTAAATCTTCATAAACCACACTTTCCCCTTTCGGGACAGCAGGTATGGGGCGTATCGGGGGGAATTTACTGCAACTGTTTACGATCAATGGGATCACTAATAAAAATATTGATGATCTTCTATTTATCCGCAATTTTCAATTTCAACCGTTCGTTATCCTGATCTAATTCCAAAGCCTTCTGATAGTACTGTTGTGCCTCATCGCTTCGATTTAACTTCGTAAGCACATCGCCTAAATGTTCTAGAACCACCGCGTTGGTATCTTCAATTTCAACAGACTGCCGGATGAATGACAAAGCTTTTTCGTTTTCGCCCAATTTATAATAAATCCAGCCGATTGTATCCAGGTAAGCCGAATTGTCCGGCGCCAAACGAATCGCTGTTTTTGCCAATTCCAGGGCGTATTCGATTTTTTCTCCGCGCTCCGCGAGACTGTAGGCATAATTGTTATAAGCCTGGGCATCGGTGCTGTCATCCGCAATCAACCGGTTGTAAATCCGGTCGGATTCCTCCCACCGTTTGTTGGTGTCGTAAATTATTGCCAACGAATGCCAGGCCATGCGGTCATCCGGTCGGAGTTCAACCGTCCTTTTTAAATATACCTCCGCCAGTTCCAGGTTTTTTTCCAGATTATAACTGGTACCCAGTAGTTTTTGAATCACGTAATCATCTTTAAACTTCTCTGCGGGACCCGATAAAATGGCAATTGCTTCGGTATATTTTTCCTGATTAAGCGCCACCAATGCGGCATCAATGTATCCCTGGGGCTTATCCGGATAATAAGTAATAATTTTTTGGGCGTAGTCGGCGGCCAGATCATATTTTTCCTGTTCCCGGTAAACGGTCGACAGATAATTAAGAGTCTCGATGTTGGCGCTGTCCAAATCAGCGGCTTCCAGGAAATAAAACAACGCCGAATCCGGTTTTTCGATCTCATAATACATGGCTCCGATTTGATTAAGCACATCCACTTCGGGACCCATCAATTTTATTATCTGTTTTTGCGCCCAAATTGCCTGTTGGAGATCACCGTTCAGTAATACAATGTTCGAAAACATCTTTAAATACCCGACGTTATTCTCGTCAGCCTCTATCAATTTTTTATATAAATCCCCGGCGACATCAAATTGCTTAATACTCAATGCCATTTGCGCCGCTTTTTCCAGGGCTTTTATCGCGTCCGGATCCAATTCATAAGTTTTAATATATAATTCCATTGCCTGCGAATAATTTTGCCGGACTTTAGCCAGGTCGCCCAAAGCGTAAATATATTCGGGATTGTCCGGTTCAATCTGAGACAGGATTCGATATTGTTCCTCAGCCTTATCATACTGCCGTTGCATAATATATTGATTAGCCAATACTTTTCGCGCTTCGGTATCCTGGGGATCAACTTCAATGGCTTTCAGTAAATGTTGAAATGATCGTTTTATCTTCCCTAACCGCCAATAGCATTCCGCAAGCGAAACATGGATGGTACTGACATCCGGATTTAACTCCAAAGCATCCTGCAATTCAATCACCGCACGGGCATAATCACCCTGATTCATATAGAGCTGCCCATCCATAAAATAACGTAAGGCCTCCTGGTTGATCTCACCGGTTGAGTCGGACGCCGAGGGATTCTGTGCTTTACCGGTCTTGTTTTCAGACTGGGCTTTGTCAATACCGGCGCTTACTCCTTTTTGTAATGGTTGAGCGCATGACGCAATCAACAACAACAGCGCCGGCCATAATAAAATAAATTTTTTCATTGGGTAATCGTTTCCATCATATTGAATTTCATTGTTTCTTTACTTGACGATCCGGTCATTAGTTCCGGCAGCGGGAACAATTCATGGGAAGGAAATTAAACCGGGAAGACCGAAACACCGTTGCCGCCCCTCTCTTTTTGTTTATACATGGCAATGTCCGCTTTTTCAATTAAACTCTTCACCTGGTCCGCGTCCATGGGAAATTCGGCCATCCCGGCGCTGATTGTCATCCGTGTTTTCACACCATCGAGATCGAATTGGTATTCGGCTATATTTTCGGTTATTCTTTCGGCTATCGGTAACGAATTTTCTTTGTTTGTATTGACGAGTATTACCACGAATTCTTCTCCCCCATAGCGCGCTACGACATCAATATTACGCACACTGTTTTTAATAATATCCGCGATTATTTTCAGCATATAATCGCCGTAGATATGACCATAGGTGTCATTTATTCGCTTGAATTTATCCAGATCCAGAACAACCAGGACCAGTTTTTGCTGGAACCGGAGCGCGCGACTGATTTCTTCCTCAAACCGTTCCATGAATGCCCGGTGATTTAATAAACCCGTCAGGCCGTCATGAATAGCGCTTGAATGCATCCTTCTATATTCATAGATCCAGGTCAGGATAGAACCCACCGTAGTGCCCAGTAATTCCAATAAATGTTGGTCGGTATCGGTAAACGGGTGCGAATGCAGTCGTTCAATGGCAATGGCCCCTTTTACGTTCCCGTTTACTTTCAAGGGGACCGCCAGAATTGACATGAAATTATAAGATCGGTTATCGCCCTCTTTAAAGCGCCCCGCATCCGAATAAGATTGTTCCCAATAGCTCGAGCGAATTAGTCGTCCCTCCCTGATCGGCCGGCCATGCAGGGTCGATTGGATGGAAAATACTTCCCCGGTGTCTATGTCATCCTTAAGACCATCGACTAATTTTATTTTCGCCTGAGTGGGGGAAGAATCAAGCATTGAAATGGTTAACTTGTCGTAGGAAAAAAAAGTTCGACATAATCCTTTTACCATATCAAAAACTTTATTCTCATCCGAAGATATATCTATTATTTCAAACAGGTTGGCAATTCGGGCATTGTAATAACTGTCGGTCAATAATTTTTCGATTTCTTCGATTTTCATCATCCCCAGTGTGAAAATCCCTCCCAGACTGCTCAGAATATCCCGGTCGTGATCCAGAATTTTACTGAAGTGATCGATTTGCATCAGGATACACCCCACCGGAGATTCCTTATAAACAATCGGGACTCCCAACAGACATTCACTCCCCCGCCAGGTTTGCTCCCTGAACAACGGTTTCCACCCTTCACGAACATCTTTCTGCTGTAATACGATTGCTTTCTTTTGTTTCATGATGGATCCGACGATCTTGTTATCTCCGGGGATAAAATCCGAGAAAAAGTTGGTGGCTCCTTTCTGTAGTGTAAAGCCCTTACTGGCGGGATCGACCATGTAAACCGCCACCTTGTATTCGGGATTGATCGATCTTGTTATATCTAATATTGAATCAAGCAACTCATCATATTGTTCCTGCATATCAATCCGTATTTGCTGCGTTTTATACCCGGCTGATTCTACCGGAACAGCGGCTTTCCCCTGCCGTATCTCCTCGTCTTCTTTTCGTCCGGCTTTCAGGAACAGCAATAACCACACAATGATCACAAAGACAATACCACGAAGAATGTATATGTAAATATTCCCCTCAACGGGCAGAAATAGCACCAAAAGGGTTACCAATGCCAGCAAGGCGAGTAATATGATTGACTTAAGGTTATGATTTTTCATGTTCGTATATTTAAAAATCCCTGTCGGTGAAACTTACACAATCGACAGGGATTATGAAAGGTGAACGTCGTCTGACTAACCGCTATTGAAAACCAATATCTCGCGATCAGAACGGGTAAATATTTTACACTAATTTATCTTGGGTTTTTTACATATTGGATACGGTCACCCAACTCGAAGTCCTTCCGTGGTGGTTGATCTTCGGATTGCAGGGAGTCCTCCTCAACACCGACAATCGCATTTTCATCCCGAGTAACGGATGGAACCGTATGGGCGTTCCTCTCGGGTGTGGCAGTGGTAAACTGGGGTGCCGAGGATGGTAAATTTGTTGGTTCAACGGTAGGTATTAATTCCACTCCCACATACACCAGGGCGATAAGCATGGTTACCATCAACCCTGCATACAGCGGTGTGAACCCAAAAATAGTGTTCCTCGTCGGTGTGGGATAGGTAGGCCTGGACCGTTCCTGTTCAATCCTTCGCCTCAATTTATTCATAAAATCGGGGGAGGTTTTTACCGGACTCAGGTTATGTAATGAAACCATCGTCGAACGAACGGAATCGACCAATTCTTTCGCATCGGGATGCGCGTTAAGGTATTGTTCGAATTCTCTTCGTTTTGAGAGGTTTAATTGGTTTTCTATGTAATCGGAGATAAGATCTTCAAACTGGTAGCGGTCCATCGATAGGCCTTCCTCCTTAATTAGCGATATTCTTTTAAAGCTTTTTGCAATTGTAACCGGGCACGATTAATTCGGGATTTAACCGTTCCTAATGGAACATTAACGATTTTACTGATCTCTTCATAAGAAAGTTCCTGGATATCTCGCAATATGACGGCCGTCCGAAAATGAAGCGGCAAGGACTGAATGGCTTTCTGAATCTGTTTTTCGGTATACTGCCCCTGTACCACTTCACCAGATTCCGCTTCCACCGCCGGTAATTCATAATCCCGTTCTTCGGTTCCCATCTGGCTCAATAAAGTAATCTTTCGCCGTTTCCGTTTACGCAGTTCGGTTTTTGCCAGATTGCCGGCAATCGTATAAATCCAGGTCGAAAATTTTGCGATTTCCTTATAAAAATGACGATGGGTATACAATTTGACCAGCGTGTCCTGTACTATATCTTCGGATAATACCATGTCACCCACAAAACGAAACACATAAGACATCAACCGGTCACGGTAACGCTTAACCAACTCAATATAAGCCTGCTCATCACCTTTCTGGAAACGGGCTATTAATTCCTCATCGGTATAGCGGTATTGATTATCCATGGCTGATAAGGGTACTGAATAGGAACTTTGTAATTTCAGATTCGTCAATTGCATTCGTACTTTTTATCCGCTTATCGATTTCTCCTAATTCAATCAGGGCTTGTTCAATTTCTTCCCTTGTATACCGCTTTACGAATTGTGGTATTCGCCTTCTGACCGAAGGCGACAATGGAATATAACTGCCTTGATTTTTCAAAGTTCCCGTTGATATTTTATTCAAAAGTAACTCCTGAAACAAATTTGTTAAAGGGTATATTAAGGACAACATCGATTCATTTTGAGTAATAATTGCTCTTCCCAGTCTCACGGCCTGGTTCAGGTCCTTATTGCCAACCGCGATGAGGAATTCCCAACGTTGACGCTCACGCTTCCATCCTGAAAACTGGTAAACCTGGTCGGCGGTTAATTCCTCACCTTCATTGAGCAGAATACCAATTTTTTCGACTTCATTGGCGATGTGATAAACGGAATCCCCGGCAATGTCAACCACCGCGTTCACAACCGAAGGATCCACACGAAGCCCACGTTCTTTGAAGAAATAGTTCGCCCATTTTTTCATTTCCGAAATGAACGGTGATTGAACACTGACTTTTTCCAACCGTTTTGACAGGGCTTTCACCATCGCCCTCCGATCCGAATAATCCTCGACAATAATCACCAGGCAATGGCTTTCTATGGGGTGTTCACAGTAATTCAATAATTCATCCCGGTACGGCTGGCGGATCTGGTGCGGGTCTCTTAACACAAACAGCCGCTTGCTGCTGAACAGATCGGTGTTCGTAAGTCGGGCCAATATTTCCCGTCCGTTCATCTCATCGGGATGCAAAACGGTCTTATCGCGCCGACCATCGCCAAACATGGTTATTGCAATCTGTTTAATGACGAGCTGTTGTAGATACTGGTCATTCCCCTGGAGCAGGTAAACCGGGTCGCGGACGCCCTTTTTCAGGGCGCCGATGACGGTTTTAACATCCTTAGCCATTTTTCTTCCTGCGCTCGAATAAACTCACCAGAACCACGGCCAGAAACGCCAAAACAAAACTGACAAACCGTTCGGTAACCAACGCTCGTAAGCTATCTATATTGGCCCATAAGATCGTGGATACCGCGCCGGTTATCATCCCCGCAATCACGCCCTTCCTCGTGGTCCGTTTCCACCACAAAGTCAGCAACAATGCCGGACCAAAGGAAGCGCCCAATCCACTCCACGCGTAGGATACCATTTCAAAAACCAAATCCTTGCTTTGCCAGGCCAGGTAAAAAGCGATGACCCCAATTATAATCGTCAATATACGACCCAGGGTCAGCAAACTTATTTTACGTTGCGCCCGCCGATATATCCGCCCGAAAACATCCTCGGTCAGTACGGTGGTGCTAACCAGTAATTGCGAATCGGCGGTCGACATCATGGCTGCGATGGCGCCGGAAATCAGGAATCCGGCTAACCACGGATGTAATAAAAAGTTGGCCATTGCCGGCATCAATTTTTCGGGATCCGATAATTGATCGATGGAGGTCAAAAGTTGACCGTCAACCCGGAGCAAACCGTGAGTGATTAATTTCGCTCCGACCAATCCGATAAGCAACGACCCGAAAAAGGCCGGGATAGCCCAGGCCGTCGCAATGCGACGACTGATACGAACATTTTCCGATTTGTCGATCGCCATAAACCTGGCGATCAGATGCGGCTGTCCCATGTATCCCAAGCCCCAGCTTAAACCGCCGACTGCCCCGATCAGGGCCTGCGTTCCTACCCTGCCCCCATAAAGGGTGGACCAATCCCATACCGTCACGTCATTAGTGGAACCGGCCAATTCCATCCAGCCGACAATCGGAAGAATTACCAAGGTGCCGATCATGATAATTCCCTGGATCAGGTCTGTCCAGGCCACCGCCAGGAAGCCTCCCAGCATTGTATAAAATACGATAATCACGGCGCCCAGAGTCATTCCCTGAATAGGGGTCAATCCGAAGGTAACATTCAACACTTTTCCCGCTCCCGAAAATTGAGCGGCCACATAAAAAGTAAAGAAAAAGGTGATTATCAGGGACGACAGTCCCCGGATCACTCCGGAATCATCCTGATAAATGTTTGAGAACAGTTCCGGCAAGGTAAGGGCATTGTATTTGCTCGTTGCCCTCCGAACGGGTCGGGCGATAACTATCCACGAAAGAATGATCCCGGTGATACAACCCAAAACCGTCCACAACTCCAATAAGCCGGCTACCAAGGCGGCGCCGGGTAAACCGATAATTAACCAGGCCGACTCACCGGACGCTCGTTCCGAAAA
>JALUTR010000158.1 GCA_027021785.1 Fidelibacterota bacterium
ACGGCAATCGCCTGGCTTCCACTGTGCGGAATAACCGGAAAATCCAGACCTGGCGGAATCCTTACCAATCCAACGGAGTAATCGTCACGGCGGCTCCCTACAGCGTCAAGTCAATCCGGGTGGACGGCATTGAGGTCGCCTGTTATTTTTTTGCGGACGATACTTCGCTTTTCAGCACCTACCTGCCGGCCGCCGCCAACTACATCCGCATGTATTCCGATTTAATCGGACCTTATCCATACCAACGTTTTACGGTGGTTGAAAATTTCTTCCCCACCGGGTACGGCATGCCCGCCTGGACCCTGCTGGGACGGGAAATTCTTCGGTTGCCTTTCATTGTTTACACTTCATTGGGACACGAAGTATTACACAACTGGTGGGGCAACAGTGTTTACGTGGACTACCAACGCGGGAACTGGTGTGAAGCGGCAACCGTGTACGGCGCGGATTACCGGTACAAATTGCTCCGTTCGGCCGAGGCCGCGCGGAACTATCGAAAAGATATTCTGAAGCAGTATGCCAGTTACATTACCGAAAACAACGACTTCCCTATCCGTCAATTCACCGCCCGGTCAAGTCCCGACACGCGGACGATCGGTTACAACAAGGCCATGATGGTTTACCACATGATCGAGGAAGAGATCGGAACGGAAAGCTTCTTCGAGGCCTGGAAGCGGATTTACCGACAATACAAGGCGATCCCCATCTCCTGGGAGGAATGGATAGCCGCATTCGAGGAAACGTCCGGAAAAGCGCTGGACGATATTATTCCCCAATGGATCGACCAGGCAGGCGCTCCGCTCATTTCCCTGGAAATACTGAACGTGAATAAATCCACGGATTCCCAATCGAAGGTGGTTTCCTTTCGGTTGAAGGAAACTAGCGGACAGCAATATCAACTCCCTGTCCCCCTGCGATTTTCCGGCGCTTCCGGCGCCATCGACACCGTCGTAACGCTCCGTTACAAACAACAAACGTACAACCTGCAAGTCCCCGCACGGTACAACACATTAACGGTCGACCCGGACTATCACTTATTCCGTGAATTATATCCGGAGGAGATAGAACCGATTATTTCCGGAATTCTCGGAACGGAGAAAAAAAGCTTCGTCAGCTACGCAACGGATGAACAAACACAATCCGATTTCAGTTTATTTGCCGAAAACCTCATTGGTGACAGCACCAGTTTAGTATTACCTGATGACATCAACCGTGCGGATCCGGGGATTGCTCCCATTTTACTTAACCCGGAAGAACTGCCGGGTTACCTGGGGAAAGTGATTGTTCCGGGGCCCGAAACAATTCGAATTGACAGTGTGGAATATCCCCGCCGGGGACACACGTTTATCCTTACGGCACAAAATTGGTCCGGCTTCAATAAACTGATGGTTATCCTGACCGGCGATACAAGGGTCCTCCCCCGTTTGGGAGAACTGATTCCCCATTACGGGAAATACTCTTACCTGGTCTTTAAAGGAACCAAAAATATTGCCAAAGGCCAATGGCCGGTCGGCGCTTCACCTTTATCCAAAAAAATATGATTACGAATTATCGGAAGCCCTCAGTTGTCGGGGTATATTTGATGTACCAAAAACTCCCGACGAACGTCGGGAAGCAAAGCGATCCCTCCGGGCGGACCGGCGCTGATTGTCAGCTTCCGGACTTTTATCCTGCCCTTCCGGCAAATGTCCTTTTGTTCATGGTCGGGAGACTATGAACGACGGGTCGGAGTATAATCCGATTCTGCAATCAGTCTGCGGATTGGTTCTCCACCTATACCTGAGGCATTACAAATTATCCTTGTTTCCGATGGACATCGGTATTTTAATGGAATAATTTCCAACCGTGCCGGATAGCGCCGATTCCTTTTATTCCGGGTTTTTGGTTTTTTAATCGGTTACCAATGAACAATAAAAAAGAAACTTAATCGAAAATGATTGAAAATAAGACCCCCCGTGTGAGTTGGGAACAGTATTTCATGAATATTGCCAATGAGGTTGCCTCACGCTCGACCTGCAACCGTAAATACGTAGGGGCGGTAATCGTCCGCGACCGGACGATTTTGTCCACCGGATACAACGGAAGTATTCGCGGATTGGCTCACTGCGACGAAGCGGGACACGAAATGGAAAACGATCACTGTGTGCGCACGATCCACGCGGAAGCCAACGCGATTGTGCAGGCCGCCCGGAACGGGGTGCGGATCGAGGGCGCCGAAATTTTCGTCACGGCCTCGCCCTGTTATAATTGCTTCAAGATGATTGCCAACGCAGGCATAACCAAAATTTATTACGGAGAATTTTACCGTGACGAACGTATTCTCCGGCACGCCGAGGAATTGGGGATTGAATTGATTAAGCTCGGGTAACATTTCATATCATCGCCGGGGCGGACGATACCGAAGGTGTATCGGTATTATGGAATTCCCAATAACAAATTAATCCAACCCCAGGTTGGATGACATCTTCATCGATTCATTCGATATCAGAACCCCGATTTTCAACGGCAGATAAAGTCCCTTTCGATGCAGGATCGGGAGATCCTGCATGATCAGTGATGATGAGAATGGAAATTCCCAGCCAAAAACGATAACAGTAAAATTGGCAGACCTTGTCCGGGTCAAAACACCTCGTGATTAAAGGTTCCGGTCCTGAGGGCCTTGTACAACATCGCCCGGAGGGCTTTCAAATC
>JALUTR010000159.1 GCA_027021785.1 Fidelibacterota bacterium
TGTGTACCGGGTCGAAAGTAAACCCCGTTACGTCGGGCAGCCGGATTTCCTCGAACAGCTCAATCAGTCCTTTTTCCGCCAGAGATCGACAAACCGTTAAGGGACTGGCCGCCAATAAACCCAATTCTGATATGGGGATGGGTTCGCCACGCTTTTCAAGGTGGTCTAATATTTTCGCCTGGACCGGCGCGCGACGCTCCATCCGGTCCCGGTCGACGGGAAAAGACCGGAACCGTGCCACCCACCGCGTAGGCGGCTGATAGCGGGTTGACAATCCCCCGGGAAGGGCGGTTTTGGCAACCTGTCCGATGGGAGTTAAGTAATACTGACTAATCCACTGCATGAGTTGCCACAGGCCTCGGTCCAGGACCGGTTGATCATCGACGATCGCGGTGAGGGGCCGGGTTTTACCGCGGTAGCTGGTGGTCTTGTGTTTCGCGACAACAATCCCCTGGACGGTTCGTCGTCCCAGCGGGGCCCGAACCCGTACACCAACCTGAATATGTGGTTGAAAATCGTCGGGAATTTCATAGGTGAACGTCTGGTAACTTGAGATAGGGAAGGCGACATCAGCAAACATAACGACGGAAAATAGACGGCGCATGAAACGTCATGCAATGAAAAACAGGGAAAGAAATATTCAAGAGCCGAGTTGAGCGAAGCGAAATCCAGGCGCATGCCGAGAAGCCAAATTAGTGTGACCAATTTTGATTCCTGGTTCTTCAGATGTAAGGGAATTCCATAATTGTTATTGAGTGTAAAAAGTGAGCCCCTGCTGGCTTCAGGCGAAACCGAACAGGGGCTCTTGGGAGGAGGAGGTTTTCAGTATAAGCTAAGCTTTTATGACATAAACCTTTACTTTCGGCTGTAAATCGGAGGAGAGTTTAATAGGAATATTATAAATTCCCAAAGATTTTATGGGTTCACTCAGATCAATGGAATGTCGTTCCACGGAAATCCCTTTCTCCTCCAGAGCCTTGTGAATATCATGCGAGGAAACCGATCCGAACATGCGTTCTTCATCGCCCACTTTAACTTCGATGGTAAGTTCGAGTTTGTCCAGTTTATCGGCAATATCCCGGACGATTTTACGCTCTCTTTCCCGCCGTGCCTGTGACACGCGTTTCTTTTCTTCCGAAACAGCCAGATTCCTTTTGGAAGCCCGTAAAGCCAATCCTCTTGGTACCAGATAGTTCCTGGCAAAACCGGGTTTGACGTGTACGATATCCCCGGCAGAACCTAAATTTTCCACATCCTGGAGTAAAATTACATCCATGTCAATACTTCCTCGTATTTTGATGGTTTATATTGGTTAACGTTACAAAAAGAGTTTGGAACAGCGGACTTTAATTTTCCAGATAATTATTTGTGTAAGGCATAAGCGCCACGTTGCGGGCCCGTTTGATGGCCCGCACCAATTTACGGTGCATCTTGGCACTGCTGCCGGTCACCCGGCGGGGCATAATCTTCCCCTGCTCGGTGACAAAACGACGCAGCAGTCTTACATCTTTATAATCAATCTCCGTTATTCCGTTTTCTTTAAAGTAACAGAACTTTTTCTTGCTGACAAAGGCCATTTTTACCTCTTAAACTAATTATGATTCCTGTTCTTCAGTGACCTTTTCGACGGTTATCGCCGGGTCTTCTTCAGGAGTTGTTTCGGTGTTACTCGTATTTTCATTCATCTCTGTTTCATCCGTGACGGCTTCTTCCGTTTCGGCTTCTACCTCTTCTTTCTGTTCGGCGCTTGCGGGAGCTGTCTCTTCGGCATAAACTTCCGGTCGTTTCTCAAGACGAATGGTTTGGTGGCGAATGATCGATTTATCCAGTTTCAAAAACTGATCGAATTCGGTCAGGAAAGAGACATCCTCCGCTTCAAACTGTAACAGAATATAGGTTCCGTACTTATGTTTTTGAATCGGATAGGCCAGGCGTTTCTTTCCCCAGATACGGTGATTGATGATGGTTGCCTTCTCACGTTCAACCGTTTTGGTTACGCCCTGCATCACATGATCCAAACGATCCTGTTCAAAATTAGGGTTTACTATATATAAAGTTTCATAGTATTTCATTCTCGCTCCAGATTTAAATCAAAGGTGCAATAACCAGTGAAACCACTGATATTAGTTTAATTAAAATATTCAGGGAAGGTCCGGCGGTATCTTTAAAGGGATCACCGACGGTATCTCCCACGACGGCGGCTTTGTGAGCGGCGCTGCCTTTTCCGCCATGCGCTCCGCTTTCGATATATTTCTTGGCGTTGTCCCAGGAACCGCCGGCGTTGGCCATGAAGATTGCCAGCAAAACACCGGTAACAGTTACACCGGCCAGTACGCCGCCCAGCATTTCCGCCTGATGGAGAACCAGGCCGAAGAATACCGGTGTCAGGACAGCCAACAGTCCGGGAACGATCATCTTTTTGATGGCCGCGGCAGTGGCAATATCCACGCAACGGGCATAGTCGGCTTTGACACCATCATCACCTTCCAGCAAGCCTTTGATATCGCGAAACTGGCGACGGACTTCTTCGATCATTTCGAAGGCTGCTTCCCCTACGGCCTTCATGGCGAACGAGGAGAAAACGAAGGGGAGCAGGGCGCCCATTAAAAGGCCCGCCATGACGGTCGGCTGCATAATATCGATGGATGAAAGCCCAACCTTTGTTTGATAGGCGCTGAATAAAGCCAGGGCCGTTAGCGCCGCCGATCCGATGGCGAAGCCTTTACCGATGGCGGCGGTGGTGTTGCCGACGGCATCCAGCTTATCGGTCCTGGCCCTTACCTCCGGCGGCAATTCGGCCATTTCGGCGCAACCGCCCGCGTTATCGGCAATAGGTCCGTAGGCATCGACGGCCAGTTGAATACCGGTCGTGGAAAGCATCCCCAGGGCGGCAATGGCGATTCCGTACAGTCCCGAATAATAATAGGAAAGGATGATCGCAATGGCAATGGTCAGCACGGGAAAGGCAGTGGAGAACATGCCGTTGGCCAGACCGGCAATAATGTTGGTTGCGGCTCCGGTTTCACTGGCTTTGGCAATAGTTCGGGAAGGCTTACGCGCTTCCGATGTGTAATACTCGGTTAATAAACCTACCAGGACCCCTCCGACCAAACCGATAATGGTGGCCAGAAAAATATCCGTACCGTCAACCGTTTTGTTCCCCAGTGTAACGGCTTGAGGGACGAATTCCTGAATGACGAAGTACCCTAAGACGATCATTAAACCCCCGGCGCCGAAGGTCCCTATATTCAACGCGTTTTGTGGATTGCCTCCTTCCCGGGTTCTTACAAAAAAGGTACCGACGATGGAAACCACAATGCCGATACCCGCCAGGACCAGGGGAAGCAGAACCAAATTATTTTGCCCGGCGGCAGCGGCGAGGACCATTGCGCCGATAATCGATCCCACGTAGGATTCGAACAGATCGGCGCCCATACCGGCGACGTCGCCCACATTGTCGCCCACGTTATCGGCGATGGTGGCGGGATTGCGGGGATCATCCTCGGGAATTCCGGCCTCGACCTTACCCACCAGATCCGCGCCCACGTCAGCCGCTTTGGTATAAATACCCCCGCCTACCCTGGCAAATAAGGCGATGGAGGATGCACCCATGGCAAACCCGGAAAGGATTGTCATAACGTACGCCAGGTCAACACCCTTTTCCAGTCCACCGTAAAACCAAAAAAGAAGCGAGAGTCCTAACACTCCCAGGCCGACAACGCTCATTCCCATGACTGATCCCCCGTTAAACGCCACCAATAATGCGGCGTTTAAACTTGAGCGGGCGGCCTGAGTGGTCCGGTGGTTGGCCAGCGTGGCCACTTTCATTCCGAAGTAACCGGCCAACCCACTGCAGAAAGCGCCGACAACAAAGGATACGGCCACCAGTTCGGTCCCGCCGGACCAATTGGCAATAAAGAGTAAGACAGCCACGGCGATTACAAAAACAGCCAAAATCCGGTATTCACGGGACAGAAAGGCCATGGCCCCTTCGCGCACGGCTTGTCCGATTTCCTGCATCCGTTTATTGCCGGGATCCTGCCGTTTGATCCAGGCGCTTTTCCAAAAGGCGTATGACAAGGCCAGCACACCCGCAACGGGTATCAAATAAAAGGTATTCATTTTTCGGCCTTTCCTGATTCGTTTATTCGGTTATATTCGTTCATGGTTTGATCCAGGCCCCGGCGGAGAATGGATTCCGCTGCATCGGCGGCGTATTGCACCATGGTTTGTACCAGTGGTATTTCGTTTTTCCGAAAAGGTTTGAGCACGAACCGTTCGGCGGGACGTGTGGGTTCGTCGGTGGCAATGCCGAAACGCAGACGTGGGAAACGATTGTCTTCCAGATGATAAATCACCGATTGCATTCCCCGGTGGCAGCCATCGCCGCCCCCGGGCCGAATTCGTAATGTCCCCAACGGAAGGTCCACGTCATCGACAATAACATAAAGGTTGTTCAACTCAATATTCCACCAGGCAACGATCTCTTTCACGGCGGTACCGCTGAGATTCATACCGGTTGTAGGTTTTGCTAACAAGACGGTGTTCCCGTGGGCTGTGGCATAAACGTATTCCCCTTTGCCCGGTTTAAAGGGAACCCTCCATCGGTGAGCCAACTCATCTACGATCCAGAAACCGGCATTGTGTTTGGTGTTGGCATATTTCGACCCCGGATTTCCAAGGCCAATAAAGGCGATCATGATTATTCAGAAGATTCCTCCGCAGAATCCCGGGCAGCAGCGGATGTTTCAACCGCTTGCTCTTCTTCCGCGCCGGCTTCAACTTCCGCTTCGACCTCTTCGGGTTCAATCGTGACCTTGGGCGGTTGTACGCTGACCAGGGTCAGTTCGCCGGGCGTGATAATTTCCAACCCCTCGGGTACCGGAATATCAGCAACGGTCAAACTGTGGTTTATTTCCAGCCCGGATACGTCCACGGTAATACAGTCCGGGACATCCGTGGGGAAACAATTCACTTCCAGGAAAGTCAGGTTCTGCATAAAGACCCCGCCCGCTTTCACCCCGGCGGCTTCGCCTTTGAATTCAATCGGCACGGAAATGGTTATCTTTTCCGAGCGTCTTACGCGCAAAAGATCCGCATGGATGATTTCATCCGTGACAGGATGGAATTGTAAGTCTTTTACCATAACGAATTGTTGCTTGCCGTTGAGATTGATTTCGTAGATATGATGGCCGGAATGTAAGGCTTTCAGCAGGGCCTTGCGATCAATAGCCAGATTAATATTTTCCTGGCCATGAAAATAATAGACCGCCGGAACTTTTCCCTCTTTCCGAAGCGCTTTCGCTCCTTTCGAGCCGGTAATTTCCCGGGGCATAACATCCAATTTTCCATAATGTGGCATATTGTTAGCTCCTCATTAAAAATCGAATAAAGCACTGACGGATTCACCGAAATGAATCCGTCGAATTGCTTCACCAAATATTTTTGCTACCGAAACAATTTGCATATTGGGTAACCGTTTCTCTTCCGGTATCGCCAGTGTATCGGTAAACACGAACTGGTCAATCGGTGCGGACTGCAGACGCTGTATGGCCGGTCCGGACAGCAGGGCGTGTGTGGCTACGGCAATTACCGATCGGGCACCCTTGGCCAGCGCTTTTTCCGCGGCATTTACGGTGGTCCCCCCAGTGTCGATCATGTCGTCGATAATCAAGACGTCTTTCCCCCTTAATCGGCCGATAAGATGCATGATCTCGGCCTGGTTGGGGGCGTAGCGCCGTTTGTCAATCAATGCAAAATGCATCCCCAATCGTTTGGCATAGGCCTGACTCATGCGAGCGGAACCAACGTCGGGAGCCAATACCACGGTTTTCTCCGGGATCAGATCCAGCTCTTTAATCTGGTCCAGCAGCACAATCCGGCTGTAAAGATGGTCGAAGGGAATGGAGGCAAAGCCCTGAATCTGCGTGGAATGGAGGTCCATACTGATAATCCGGTCGGCGCCGGTGGCGGTAAAAAGATCAACCATTACCCGTGATGAAATAGGAACCCGCGGAGTGTCCTTTCGATCCTGCCGGCCGTAGCCGAAATAAGGAATAACAACGGTAACACGGTTGGCTGAAGCGCGCACCGCTGCATCCACCATCAGAACCAATTCCAGAATATTTTCGGCGGGACTGTTGGTCGACTGGATAAGAAAAACATCGTCACCCCGAATGTTTTCCTCGAATTTGATCCAGATTTCGCCATCGGCGAAATTTTTAATGCTCAAGGTACCAAGGGGTATTTCCAGGTATTCAGCAATCCGTTTTGCTAATTCCGGATTGCTGCGACCGGCGAATATTTTTAGATTCATTTTTGACATGGCTGCCGGAGGTGGATTCGAACCACCACTGACGGCTCCAAAGGCCGCTGTCCTGCCATTAGACGATCCGGCAAGTTTTTAATGGTGGAGGGTCAGGTAGGTGGCGCTCCTCCGTAATTAAATCCCTTTGCTGGGATGGCTGGATTCGAACCAGCATCAGCCGGATTAACAGTCCGGAGCCTTGCCTGTTAGACCACATCCCAAATTGTATTTGTTGTGTTCGTGAATCGGACGTGATCCGGCAAAATTCATAGATTGGCAGGGGTCGTGAGAATGGTGCGGCAGGTAGGTTGGAATTTTGACTCCGCCAGACGGGCATCGGCTTCATCGTCAAATATTCCAAACACAGTCGAGCCACTCCCCGACAGACCGGCGAATTCGGCTCCCATCCGAAGAAGCCGATTTTTTATGATGCCAATCTCTGGATGTGCTGGAATCACAATCCGTTCAAAATCATTCTCAAAAATCGAAAACGATGGTGTAGTACCATAAAAAAAGTGGGCAAAATTAGGCTTTTGTTCGGAACTCTCCAAACAGTTTTTCCAGGCTCCGTATGCCCAGGCGGTACTGATGGACAATTCCGGCAGGATCAGCAGGTATATCCCTTTTACGGGGGACGATACGGGAGTCAATCTTTCTCCGATGCCGTCGCCGATTTGAGTTCCCCCTTTAATAAAGAACGGTACATCGGCGCCGATCCGGCTTGCCAGCGATTCCAACTCCCCGGCGGTCAGGGAGAGATGGTAAAGCTTGTTCAAACCTTTCAATACGGTTGCCGCATTTCCGGAGCCGCCTCCCAGTCCCGTTCCCGGTGGAATGACCTTTTGCAAATGAATATTGACCCCGCCGATATCCGGGAAATTATTTTTTAATAAGTGGTAAGCCTTCGCGCAGGTGTTTGTATCATCGCACGGAATACCGCTCATATTGGTGGTAATCATACACCCCTGGGGCTGTTTCGTGAGCGTTACCGAGTCGTGCCATTCCAGTTCCTGAAAAACGGTATGGATGGTGTGATAACCGTCGGGTCGGCGGTTAAGTATTCGCAGCCCGATATTTACTTTAGCATGGGAAGGAAGAGTGATTGAGTTCATTATTATCAATCGTTAACACGAAGGATCAAGGGCTTGTATATTCCGGAAAAGTCGGGATCGATCGGGAGTTGTTACCACAAATTCCGGGTTCCTCTCCGAAAGTCACTTCCGGGTTTAAATTTTTTCGAGTGTTACCACGGCCTGGGCAGCCCACCCGTTCCCCTTGCCGATGAATCCCAGGCGGTCGGTGGTTGTCGCTTTAATCGACACACACGATTCATCCACTTGCAGCGTATAGGCAATCAGGTAACGCATTTCGGGAATATAGTCCGCCAGACGTGGTTTTTGCAGGATCACGATGCTATCCAGGTGGTTTAATTCGAAGCCCGCGCCGCGGACTTTTTCGATCGCTTCCGCTAAAAAGAGTTTACTGGCAACTCCTTTCCAACGGTCATCGTCGCTGGGGAAAAATTGTCCGATGTCGCCCAGGCCGGCGGCTCCCAGCAAAGCGTCGACAATCGCATGAATCAGGGCATCGCCATCGGAATGGCCGACAGATCCTCGTTCAACCGGTATCTCCACCCCGCCGATGATCAGGCGGTGGCCCTCGGCCAGGGGATGTACGTCGTAACCAATACCGGTTTTAATCATTGGGTTTCCACAATTACGGAGTTTATGTTTCTCATTATCAGGACGTCACAAGTTATTCACGGATACCATGCGGTACCATACAAATTCTTTGTCAAGAACCGGCGTTTTTATTGCCGTGAAAGGGGTAACGATTGTCATTCCGATTCCTGCCTTCGGCGACGGTATAATTCCTCGGCGAAAATCCAGTCTTCCGGTGTGGTTATCTTAATATTCGTCGGCGATCCCGGCACTACTTTGACGGTGTAACCCAACCTTTCGAGCAAACAAGCCTCATCGGTTCCGGTGATTTTTTCCTGTTCGGCTTTTTCCAGGGCTCGTGTGAGCGGACGGCGCCGGAACGTCTGCGGCGTTTGCGCCTGCCATATCGTTTGCCGGTCCAGGGTATTTTGAATCCGTCCGGTCTCCGGTTCCACCTGTTTGATGGTGTCCCGGGCCGGGAGGGCAACAACGGCTCCATCCCATCGATCGCAGGCGTCGATGGTGGCGGCAATCATTTGTTCCGTAAGGAAAGGACGTACCGCGTCGTGGACGGCAACCAGTTCGATATCGGCCGATAAAGCTTTGACTCCGGCAAATACGGAATCCTGGCGGCGGATCCCGCCGACCACAACGTTAACCGGTTTGGAACGGGTGAAAGAATGAATTTCTCTTTGCACCTGTCTGACGGTGTCTTGCGGAACCACGACTACAATTTCTGAAACAAGAGACGAGCGCAGGAAAGGAAAAAGGGAATGGAATAGAAGCGGGCGTTTCCCCAGGGTTTTAAATTGCTTTGGTTCACCGAACCGGAGACCGGCTCCGGCAGCGGGAATAACAGCGCCGACTTTTTTCGTCATCGGGTTACCGATCTATCCAATTCGCAAAAAACACCCGAAATCCTGGCGCAGGGGGAAAATGATAGGCTCTAATAATACAGAGCGGGTATTAAAACGGGGGGATATCCACGGCAGTTGGATATCCCCTGTGAATTCAGCGCCAATAGACTGTGACATTTTACGCCCTTCCTTCGGGTCACAGGATCAACATGGCGTCGCCGTAACTCAGAAACCGGTACCCATGTTTTTTTGCCTCCCGGTAGGCTTTCATGATGAAATCCCGACCGGCGAAGGCCGATACCATCATCATCAGGGTACTTTTAGGCTGATGAAAATTGGTGACCATGCCATCCACCATTTTGAACTCGTAAGGCGGATAGATGAACTTGTCGGTCCAGCCACGCTTGGCGGTTACCTGAAACCCGGAAACGACCACGGTTTCCAGGGCCCGGACGGTGGAGGTCCCCACGGCCACTATTCTCCGGCGTTTTTTCCGGGCCGTGTTAATGGCTAAGGCCGTTTGGGGGGAGACCTCAAAGTATTCCGAATCCATTTGATGGCGGTTTAAGTCTTCCACCTGGACCGGACGGAAAGTACCCAATCCGATATGCAGGGTGGCATATTCGACTTTAACACCTTTTTCAAGCAATTTATTGATCAGGCCTTCCGTGAAATGCAATCCCGCCGTCGGGGCCGCTACGGCGCCGCGCTTTTCGGCGTACACCGTCTGGTAACGAATTTTATCCCGTGGTTCGGGATCGCGTTCGATATAGGGCGGTAAGGGTGAGATTCCGATCCGGTCGATAATGTCATAGATGTTTTCACCTTCGTATTCGAAGCGTACGACGCGGCCACCGGAAACGGTATTATCGATGACATCGCAGTGGACATTGGGTGAGAACATAAGCTTATTCCCGATCCGGACTTTCCGTGCCGGGCGCACCAAAACTTCCCACAAGTTGTTTTCGAGTTCCCGTAACAGGAATACTTCCACCTTGGCGTCGGTGCGGTCTTTGGTTGCGTATAATCGTGCCGGAAAGACCTTGGTGTTGTTCAGAATGACCAGGTCGTTTTTGCGCAAGTAGTCAACAATATTGTGAAACTTGCGGTGTTCGATCTTATGCCCGTCACGGTGAAGCACCATGAGCTTGGCCAGATCACGCCGTTTGGCGGGATACTGGGCAATGTATTTTTTAGGTAAGGGGTAATCGAAGTCGGTTAGTTTATATTTCGGTTTCTTTTCAATCATTAAATAACCTTTGTTGTGTTGTGTTTAAAGAACGTCCTAACAGCTTAAAAGCGCTTTCCTGGGCTATGCGTCCCCGTGCAGTGCGTTGGATAAATCCTTCTTTAATCAGGAAAGGTTCATACACGTCTTCGATCGTAACTGCGTCTTCACCAACCGCTACTGCCAGGGAGCTGATACCTACCGGTCCGCCGTTGAACTTGTCAATGAGTGTTGCCAGAATTAAACGGTCCATATCGTCGAGACCGATTTCATCGATGCCCAGGGTCGTCAGGGACGCCTGTGCCACTTCCCGGGTAATATTTCCGTCGGCTTTAACTTCAGCATAGTCCCTTGTCCGGCGTAGAATACGATTGGCAATCCGGGGAGTTCCCCGCGCCCGTCGGGCGATTTCGTGGGCGCCGTCTTCGGTGATCCGGACAGATAATATTTCCGCCGACCGCAGTACGATTTGAAACAGGTCCTGAGGATCGTAATAATCCACCCGCAGCACCACGCCGAAACGGTCGCGGAGCGGAGAAGTGAGATGTCCCATGCGGGTTGTGGCGCCGATCAGAGTGAAGGGTTCGATATTCAGTTGGACGCTCCGGGCGCTGGGACCTTTATCGATCATGATGTCGATAGTGAAATCCTCCATGGCCGAGTAGAGGTATTCTTCGACAACGTTGTTCAGGCGGTGAATTTCGTCGATAAAGAAAACATCCCGATGTTGAAGATTGGTAAGCATTCCGGCCAGATCACCGGCCCGTTCCAGCACGGGACCGGACGAGGGCTTGATATTTACGCTTAATTCACGGGCAATAATGTTTGCCAGTGTCGTTTTGCCCAGCCCGGGTGGCCCGAAGAGCAGTACGTGGTCCAGCGCTTCCCGGCGATTATTGGCCGCCTGGATGTAAAGCTTGAGGCTGTCCACCAGATCTTTTTGCCCGATGAAATCGTCAAAGTACGATGGCCGTAACGACTTTTCGGCAATCAGATCATCTTCCAGCGGGGTAGGATCGGTAATGTGAATTTCTGTCATCAGCAATGAAAAAAGAAAAAAATAGGCATTTCCAGAGGGTTAAAGATAAGCAATGGATTGAGGGGTTGCCAAGAGCGGACTAAAACGCGGTTGTTGAAACGTATGTTTGATTTACCACGAAGGATTGAAACGAAGGAGATAATGCTTCAGTGACGGGGGCATATTTAATGTACCAAGAACCAAGACCCAAGAACCAAGAACCAAGAACTCCCGACGAATGTAGAGAGGCGCAGCGAATCCGGCGCCGGACTGACATTTCATAAAATCCTTCCGTCAGCCAGCAGACATACACCGCTAAGGATGAGAAATAATGCAACTCAACGATTACCATCTTACGGCGGGTTTGTTTTTGTCTCCCGCCTTTCGTCTATTGTCGCCAGAATATTTTCTTCACCCCTGACTGTGACTGAGGCATTACCGACAGACGTTTTAAATACGATAAATCGCTTAACGAAAGGTTGGCTACCAATCGCCGGTGATCTTTCTCGTTGGGGGTGTTTTAACAATGGTGAGTTTTGTATATTATAAGCGTGAATGAACCAAAATTAGTTGTCGTCTTTGAAGGTCCGTCCATGGAAGTTGAAATGCTGAAGGGATTGCTGGACGAAAATAATATAACTTCTTATTTAAACGATGCCAACTTAGGAAGAATTGCCCCCTGGTATGTCAGCCCCGGCGGTATTTCCCCGGTGAAACTATTGGTTCCTGAATCGGAAGCGGAAAAAGCAAAAACCATACTTACAGAGTTCCCCGGGTATAATAAAGAAACATGAAAATATATCTTTTATTTTGGGTTATAACGGTTGTGCTGTTTTAACGGATATCTGAAGAATGCGTATGCCATTTAATCGTATTTCCCGCGCAATATTTCCGATATTGGTTCTGTTAACTTCAGCTCATGCAAATGATTTTTGGGTTACTGCCAACGGGCCATATGGCGGTATTGTTTTCGATTTTAACATCAATTCGGTGGGAGAGGTT
>JALUTR010000160.1 GCA_027021785.1 Fidelibacterota bacterium
TGGCTCAAAACCCAAGCTTTTTTGAAGATCGCAAACGCGCTCATCAGGAGTATCAGAAAGGTGAGACCGTTACTTTAGAGAAATCGTCAAAGGAGCTTACCTGATTATCAGATTGTAACCACCGTCATTTTAATCTTTTAACTTGGATTATTCACCGCAGAGACGCAAAAAGCGCAAAGTTGATTAATAAACAGAAGGTTACAGTGCTTTTAATCAATGTTACTTTGGTACAAAGGTCTAAAATCATTTTCTCCTATCTTCATCATTATTAGTGTTTATTCCCCGATACAGTCGTTCCTCCTTACAGGGCAGGTGTGGAAATTCGTGGCTGATGATTTAATGAGGTTAAATATATGGATTATACCGTACACCTTCACGGTCAGGCCGTAAAGGCCCTACGTCGATTATCGCAAAAAAATAAAGCACTTGTACAACGCATTGTAAACAGTTTGGCCGATTTGGCCAAATTGAACCAGGAACCTTTGCAGGGAAAACCTTTAAAAGGACCGCTTAAAGGTAGTGATAGAATTCGCGTTGGCGATTACCGGGTGATTTATGACATTGTGGAAGAAGACAATACTGTTTTGGTTTGGAAAATGCAACACCGACGGGAAGTATATCGATAGTACATTAGCGATTATGGGTGTTTCTAAAACCCATGGCGGTTGCAACGTCTATTGAATATTAAGGGCAAATGAACATCGGAGAGATTAATCTCCTTTTGTAAGAACCACACCGCTGGTCGGTGGGACGACAATTTTATCCAACACTGTATTTTCTCCCTTCAGATCAACGGCTTTTCCATCCACCAAGATGCGCCACGTTCCTTCAGGGAGTTTGATTTTTAAGGGTGTGCGGGTATCGCCGTTCAGGAGTACAACAAATTTGTTTTGTAAAATGTACGCCAGGGCCACCTGGTCTCCGACATCCGGAAAGGTGAAATCTTCCGGGTCGGAATGCCGGAATTCCGGGAAGGTTTTTCGCAAGAGGATCAATCCCCGGTAGTAATCCACCAATTCCCGGTTCAGGTTTTTTTCGTCCCAGTTAAGCCAGTTGGTTTCGTTGTCCTTTTCATAAGAATTATGGTCCAGTTGTCCCACGCGCGGATCAGGCGCGGCGGTGGGCGCGATCACTTTACTACGTCCCCATTCCTGCCCTTCATGCATAAAGGTAATTCCCTGACTCGTGAACAGGAACAGCGCTCCCAGCTTGTTGAGCGCCAATTGTTTCCCTCGTATTTTGGCGTTCGCCATGCGATCCTTAATGACTTCGTGTTCATCGACACGGCCGCTGCCGATCCGTATGAAATCGCCGAAAGTGTAATCGTCGTGGGCTTCGAGATAATTTACGCTGTGGGCCGACGTGAGGTATTGTCCGCCGTATTCACGGAGCGATCCCATCGCGTACCGTCGAAGCGTTTTTTGCGTGTTATCTCCTTGCCATTCACCGAAGATAAATCCCCGTCCACTAACGGGATTCCGACCTTTTACGCCGTTCCGGATCTGATCGTTAAACGAGGCCCAACCCATGTCGGAGAACCCTTCGGGGTCGTACCCTCCGCCCCACGGTTCGGCCAGGATGATGACGTGGGGGTTGATGGTCCGCAGTTCGGCTATGATTTGTCGGCGGGTGACAGGGTCGATCAGGTTCCCCAGGTCGAATCGGAAGCCGTCCACGTGGTATTCCGTCATCCAGTATTTCAGGCTTTCCAGGATTAGTTGCCGCATGGCGGGCGACTCGGTTCGGCAGTCGTTGCCGCAACCGCTTTGGGAAAGGTAATCTCCGTTTTCATCCAGACGGAAGTACAACTCCCGGTCGATATATTTCAGGGGATTGAAATCGTAATTGGAAACATGGTTGTACACCACATCCATGATAACGGCAATGTTTTCCCGGTGGAAGGCTTTCACCATGTCTTTGAATTCGCGCACGGCGCGACCGTCGGTTCCGTTCCACCGGTTTGGTTCCATAGTCCCGTCGGTGGCGTAATAGCTTTCGGGGGCGAAGAAAAAGGTCGTCATGTAGCCCCAATGGTTACGGGAATAAGGATTCCAGGTGTTTAGAATCGGCGCGGTGGTATCTTGGTAAGGAGGCTCCACGTTGGCAAAATCCTGGGTCGGGAGAATCTGCACCGCATTAACGCCCATTTCCCGAATGTGAGCCAATCCGCCTTTTTGATCTGTTTCCACCAACCCGGTGTAAGTGCCCTTTTTTATCGCTCCCGAGGAGAGGTGGGCGGTCATGTCGCGGACGTGCATTTCATAAATAATAAGATCGCGGGGAGCGACGCGGATCCAGGTATCGTCACCCCAATCGTAGGCCGTGTCGATAATCAGGGTCTTGGCCACATGGCGGTAGGAGTTTTGAGTCACGGCGGCTTTGGAATAAGGATCGGCAATAATCACGGTGGGGTCGTTCAGACCGGCGGGTCCTTCCAGTCGATAGCCGTACAGGGTCCCGTAGCCGGCATTGTCCAGGGTCAGGTTCCAGACGCCGTCGGCCCCTTTTTCCATCGGGTATTCCGTGCCGGTCGTGTCCTCCGGGGCATTGAAGATTACCAACCAGACCTGTTCCGCTTTTGGCGCGAGCAATCGAAAAAGAGTTTGGTCCCCTTTTACAAAAGCGCCATACGACAGGTCGGTTGGTTCGATTGATTTATTGCAGGTTAAG
>JALUTR010000161.1 GCA_027021785.1 Fidelibacterota bacterium
CAGGACTTGCTGAAGCAGCACGAGGAAGAGCTGGGAATCAAGATGGTTCCCTTCCGCATGATGGTGTACGTTGAAGATCGTGCCGAATACGAGGCAATTGATGAAGTACCGGAAGGCGCGCGTGTTTTATCGATTTCCGGTACCGAACTCCGCCGTCGTCTCGATAAAGGATTGGAAATCCCGGAGTGGTTTTCCTTTCCTGAAGTGGTGGAGGAATTGCGTCGGGCTCGTCCGCCCCTTAACAAGCGCGGGTTCACCATCTTTTTCACCGGCCTCTCGGGATCGGGTAAATCGACGTTGGCAAAAGGCTTGTTGGTGAAGTTGTTGGAAGACGGCCGCCGGCCGGTAACCTTGCTGGACGGTGATATTGTCCGTACGCACCTGTCCAGCGAATTGGGGTTTTCCCGGGAACATCGATCCCTTAATGTCCGGCGAATCGGTTTTGTCGCCAGTGAAATTACCAAAAACGGCGGCATCGCTATTTGCGCGCCGATTGCGCCGTACAAGGCGGATCGCCGGTTCAACCGGGAACTGATTTCCGGCTACGGCGGGTATGTCGAAGTCTATGTCAGTACGCCGTTGGAAGTCTGTGAAGAACGGGATGTGAAAGGTTTGTATGCCAAAGCCCGCCAGGGAATCATAAAGCAGTTTACCGGAATCGATGATCCCTATGAACCGCCGGAGAACCCGGAGATCGTGATCGACTCAAGCACAACCGAACCGGAGATCCTGGTACAGGATATTCTCCTGAAGGTAGAACAGATGGGGTATTTATAAGAACCAAGAACCAAGACCCAAGAACCAAATTCCAAAAACCGGAAAACGCGCGTGTGGTGGATTGGTGGAATCATCTATTAGGGTGATTGAAACAATAAAACTTAGATGTAAGTAAGCATTGATTTGAGTTGCCGACCGGGGAAACCGGTTAGAAAAGAAATTGAAACAGGAAGCGTTACCGTATGAAAAGGGGTTTACGGAGCTTCCGCGGCGGCCAGTTCTTTGAGACGGTCAAGGGTGTATCGTGGCCATCTTTCCAGGTGGGACGCAAGGCATAATAACCGACGACTTCCAGGCCTGCCAACAGGTAACTATCCTGCGTCTTTAACTGAGGAGGCCCGATATAAACGTTACCCAGGACATCCGTTTCACCGGCGCAGTTGGCGCAGGGACAATTATCCCGCAATGTTTTTAAGGAAATAATGCTTTCGCGGTCGTCGGACCATTTGATCAGCAGCAGGTCATTGACAACTTCCGTATGACGGATTTGCAAAGCGGTTGATTTCATGCGTATTGATTCCCGGAATAACTACCAGTAAATTTGCGGGTCCCGGGACTTGTTCCCAACCGCTTTTACTCTTTTTTTACGGGCGATTAGCTCAGTTGGTCAGAGCGCTGTCTTCACACGGCAGAGGTCGGCAGTTCGAGCCTGCCATCGCCCACTGGCGAAAAGCCCCGTTTAACGACGGGACTTTTTCTTATTCAATTTCAGTCAAATAATGGTCGTTACAGAAAACTCAATGATTGTAAAAGCTTATTCGGTCAACATAGTAGTAGTCGATAGGTTTAAAAAAACATTATCTGAAATTTATGATTACATGTACCTATTCAACTTCATCCAGATATTGATTCAAATTCAGCATAGCTGTCTATGAATTTCAATCTTACTACCCCCGTTGGACTGTTGTAGTTCTTGGCAATGATGATGTCAACGTCCGCCGGACTGTACTTATCGTTGAAATATACCCAGGGACGATAGATAAAAAGAATTCCATCCGCCGTTTTACTGATTACGTCAGGATAACGGAAATCGTACAATTTTGGTCGTTTGTCTTCACGTTTTTCTATTTTGCTGGTTAACTGTATTAGCAAAACAACCGGGACAGCCAGCTCATTTGCGAGGGATTTCAACATTTGGCATGTTTTTCTTTCTTCGCATTCACTATCGTCAGAACATTCAATTTCTTTTATCAACTGAAGGTAGTCGATAACGAGTAGTTTAATATCACGTTCCGCTTTCAATCTTCGGGCTTTTGCCCTCAATGTTGAACGCGATATCAAAGGAGTATCATCAATCCAAATGTGCGTAGACTTCAGTTTGTTTGATACTTTTATTAATTTCTCATATTGTAATCTTGATAATTTACCGGTTCGTACCAGATGAGAGTCCATCTGAGCTTCCATGCATAATAAGCGTGTGGCTACCTGTAAATTATTCAAATCCAAGGAAAACATCCCTACTGTCTCATTTGTATTAACAGCTACGTTACGCAGGATTGTCAATGCTAAGCCTGTTTTGCCCATACCCGGGCACCCTCCAATGGCATAAAAACATCCTGGCTGAAAACCCCCCAGCACTTTATCCAAATCATCCAAACCGGTAGATAAACCGGGCAAATAACCCGGTTTGGATGATTTGGTGGCATTAATCTGAATAAGAGATTCCTGAATAGCAGCATCAATCCGTTGAAAACCGGTTTCCAACCTGGCCTGTACCAGCCAAAATAGGGAATGTTCAACTCTGTCAAGTATTTCATCAAAAGTGAGATTACCTTTAGAAGAATTTAGTTGAGTCCATAAGTTTCTGTACTTTTAAAAGAAGGGTCATAGTTTTCTTCTAAATTTGTAATGCAAAAACAGAATAAAGGAGAAAGACCATGACCCGTAAT
>JALUTR010000162.1 GCA_027021785.1 Fidelibacterota bacterium
ACGAATCGACCGGGTATGATCACCTGACGCACAATATTACCGAAAATTGTCAGGCCTGTCACACGACCGTTCGCTGGGATGAAAATATTTTCGATCATCTGGGTTTTTCTCAGTACCCCTGTGAACAGTGCCATTTGATCGAACATACGTTGGCCGGCGACCCCCGACATGCTAACGGAAATATCCGGGTTCAGTGCAGCTTATGTCATCAATACTCAAGCTGGAGTATCGGTAATTTTCCGCATACCGTACTTCAGACCGGTTATGAACTTACCGGATTGCACATCACGGCTGAATGCGCGAATTGTCATATCGATAATCAATACAACGGAACCCCCACTTCCTGCGAAGACAGCTATTGCCATTTGTCTGCTTTTCAGTCAACCACCGATCCGGATCACCAACTCTATGGTTACCCGGCGGAATTTTGCAGCGAGTGTCATGACCCACTTGGATGGCAACCGGACCATTATGCCCATAATCTGGCAATGGATTGCAATGATTGCCATGAGCCCGATTTCCTGAACGTCACGAACCCCAATCACAACGGTTTCCCGACGACCTGTGATCAGTGCCATGTGTCAACCGCAAATTGGGGGGACGTCAATTTTGACCACACTTTTCCGATATATTCCGGTAAGCATCAGGGCACCTGGTCCACTTGCAATGCCGAATGTCATATCGACCCCACCGATTATTCAAATTTTTCCTGTGGTTTAAACGGTGTGTGCCATGATCACGACCGGTCGGATATGGATAGCGAACACAATGATGTGGCAAACTATGTTTACGAAAGCGGGGCTTGTTATGACTGTCATCCCTCCGGTGGGGGGGAAGATGATGACGGTAGTGATCTCCGTAATTGGAAACAATTGCTGAAAGTAAAAAAGATCCGGAGGGTCGATTGAGTTATACTGTAATTATATTAATGTTTATGCTGGCTCAACAGTCTCAATTAACCGACCGGCCTTGTTCATCCTGTCATACTCCCGACAATTGGATTCCCCTGGCTTCGCCGTTACCGTTTGACCACGATCAGACCCTTTTCCCTCTCGATGGGCGCCATAGCGAAACGGCCTGTATTCAATGTCATGCCGGGACCACGGTTTCGGAACGACACCGGTTTTCCGAGGCGGAACTCGAATGCAATTCCTGCCACATGGATATTCATTACAGCGACCTTGGCGAGGATTGCCGGCGTTGTCACAATACCGAAACCTGGGTAATGGATAACTGGTGGAGAAAGCACGATTTGACGTTATTCCCCTTAACGGGCGCCCATACATTGCTCCCCTGCGGGGATTGCCACGGCGCCCGATTCTCCCGAATGACGGGGAACCTCACCACCGATTGTTTTGATTGCCATACTCAAACTTTGGCCGAAATAATATCGACCGGAAATCACACGGAAAACACCGATTGTATTTTTTGTCACAACTCGCGGGCCTGGAGTCCCGTTGATATGTCCCATCATGATTACCTCTTTCCCATCTATTCCGGCAATCACAAGGGAACCTGGACCACGTGTGAAGCCGAATGTCATCCAGATCCCGCCGATTATTCCAGCTTTTCCTGCGGTCTGAACGGTGTATGCCACGAACACGATGAAAGCCGAACGAATTCCGAACACGATGAGGTAGGAAATTATGTATATGAGAGCCAGGCCTGCTTTGACTGTCATTCATCAGGAGGTGGAGGTGATTAAGCGTAATAATGTTGTTTGGTTATTTTTATTGTTAGGGTTCTGTGCCGCTCGGGGCGATAACGAAGCGGCCAAGATCCGGGGACGAATTACGTATATAACCGTCGATCAGATTTATACGGATTTGGGTTCGAACGCCGGGGCTGCGGTAGGGGACACCCTTCATGTATTACGCCGACAGGAGGAAATAGGACTCTTAGTGGTCACAAATGTGGCCCGGAAATCGTCCGTTTGTTCGCCTTTGGTTCCCGGGAACGTTTTTCGGTTAGGAGACCTGGTGATTCTGGAAAAAACGCTCCCATCGCCCGCTCTAACCGAGGAAATTCCGAAAGCGAGTCCAAGTGAACCGGCTACGGCAATTAAACCCAAGCCGCCTCGGCAAATCGCACAAAGCGGAAATGTGACGTATCGTTCGACGCTCAGCAAGTTTTCTTCCAACCGGTCCGATATCCGTCGTATCGGGACCCTCCAGTATGGATTGACTTTTTCCCGACCGGTAAAAATCCGGGTCCGGATATACGGCCGGACAATCCTTCCGCGAAACCGGTTTACGCTGTACCGGGCGCAGGTGTCGATTGGCGAAAGGAAAAATCGTTTTTATTTGCTTGCCGGCCGGGTATTTACGGCGGAAATGGCCGGTGTCGGGGCAACCGACGGTTTTCTATTGAGGACCCGTATGACGTCCAATACCAGCATTGGCATTTTGGGCGGGTTTCAACCTGAAACCGGGTCTCTGGCGTTTGACACCAATATCAAAAAAGTAGGTGGGTATTTACGTTACAGAAAACAAAGGAAGATTTTACAATGGGAGGGAAGTATTGCCGGTGTGGGGCAATACGCGGCCAATAAAATCGACCGTGAATTTATCTATCTCAGGTTGCTGGGAAGGATCGGAGAACGATTGCGTTTGGCGCTTAACCAGACATTTGACCTTGACCGGCGGAA
>JALUTR010000163.1 GCA_027021785.1 Fidelibacterota bacterium
CGAACGTTCCAACAGCAGGAAAAATTCTTCACCGCCCCACCGGGTAAAAATGTCCGTGCTGCGAATGGCCCCGATTATATATTTCGCAAAAGCCACCAGACACTCATCGCCGCAAGTATGACCGTAGGTATCGTTGATCATTTTAAAATGATCCAAATCCAACAATGCCAAAGTAAATTGGTCGCCATGCCGCGAATGCAACTTAATCTGACGCGGTAACTCCCGATTGAAAAAACGGCGGTTGTGAATCCGCGTTAACGGATCGATATAAATGGCCGATGTCAATTCTTTTTGCCGCCGGAGAATGGAGCTTATTTTTGCGGACAGTTCTTCCCGCACAATAGGTTTACGGATATAATTGTCGGCGCCGGACAAGTAGGCCTTGATCATATTTGAATCGGCTTCCGCCCCGGAGATAAACACAAAGGGGATCATGCGAACGCGGGCATCCTTTTTAATCGCCTTGATAATTTCAAACCCGTTCGGTTGCATTAAAATATCGGATAAAATCAGATCGGGGGAATTCTGAAACACCTGTTCCACCGTGGACTCCACATTATCCAGCCGATCGATCACAACAACCTTGTACCCCTCACTCTCTAGATAATGCTTCAGTAACTTTACAAATTGTCGATCATCCTCAATGATCAGAATGACATCTTTTTTACCCATTTGGCACCTGCTATTATTAACGGATTAAATCATGAAAAATATTTCATAAAGAGAGCCTGGTATACGTTCCCTCTTTCTCCGCCTGTTCTGTCATCTTTACAATTCTTTCGACCAAATAAAATTATCGGACCCGCGTAACACGATATTCGACGGTTTCCATATCTCCCGTACCCTTTCATAACTCCCAGCCTTTTAAGGGCAACCACAAAACGGCTGTTAAAACAATAAAACAGGTCCAATTTCGACTCAAATCTCCCGCGGGAATATACCCACCCGGAATATTGTCCGCCAAATTAAGTTTGTCATTTTATCCGGTTTATGGAATTCGACGATACCGGATTAAACTCAACAATTAATAAATCCCCATCAGGTTATCCGCTTATTTTATTCTTAATTGTGATAAATTCAGCCACGTTATCGAAATATTATTATACGTCTTTCCTTCATTAATCAATGACAAATAATCAGCCAATTCGGGTTTTATGAATGAATAAATTTTCCTCTGTTGAATCGTTTATCCTCCGGCATATCGGTCCCGACGAAAGCGATATTCAATCCATGCTGGAAACCCTTAATCTCTCTTCCCTGGCCCAACTCATTGAGGAGGCGGTTCCGGCATCAATCCGGCACGAATTTTCCCTGGATGTCGGTAAGCCCCGGAGCGAACATGACTTGCTCCGTGAACTGAAGGAAATCGCCCGACAAAACGACCTGTTCCGCTCTTTTATCGGGATGGGATACCATGGAACCATTACGCCCGCGGTTATTCAACGCAACATCCTTGAAAATCCCGGTTGGTATACCCAATACACACCCTACCAGGCCGAGATATCACAAGGCCGTTTGGAAGCACTGCTTAATTTTCAGACAATGGTTCGGGACCTTACCGGACTGGAAATAGCCAACGCCTCGCTGTTGGATGAAGCAACCGCGGCGGCGGAAGCCATGACCATGCTTTACCGCTCAACCAGGGACGACCGGAAAAAGGTGTTTTTCGTCGACCGGGGTTCCCACCCCCAGACCATTGCCGTGTTAAAAACCCGGGCTGTCCCGGTCGGGATTGAGTTGTTCACGGGGGATTACCGAACCTTCGAATTCACCGACCGCGTCTTCGGCGCATTAATCCAGTATCCTACCACCGACGGCGCCATAAACGATTACAGTCAATTCTGCTCCCTTGCCCACCGCAATGGTGCCCACGTCGTCGCCGCCGCCGATTTATTGAGCCTGACAATATTGACTCCCCCCGGAGAATTCGGAGCGGACGTCGCCGTTGGGAACACGCAACGGTTTGGCGTCCCCATGGGCTACGGCGGGCCCCATGCCGCGTATTTTGCCACCACCGAATCCTTCAAACGGAAAATACCCGGACGGATTATCGGCGTCTCGATCGACCGTCATGGCGATCCGGCTTTGCGCATGGCGCTGCAAACCCGGGAACAACATATTCGCCGTGAGCGGGCAACCTCAAACATCTGCACGGCCCAGGTGCTGCTGGCAATCATGGCCGGTATGTACGCCGTATACCACGGCCCCGAAAGATTGAAACAAATCGCCACGCGCATTCACTATTTTACCAAAATCCTGGGTCGTGGCATCAAAACAATCGGTCACACCCTTCTGCATGACGATTTCTTCGACACCCTGCACATTAAACCGGTGCGCCAGACGGCGGAAATGATTCGTTCCCGGGCGGAAAACAACCGAATCAATTTTCGTTATTACGAAGACGGAACCATCGGGATATCCCTGGATGAGCAAACGACCCTGGAAGAGGTGGGAACATTATTGAAGGTTCTGAATTGCGGTAACACCACCCCTTTCTCCCTGGAAACAATCATCCATGAAGAATCTCCGGAATACGATGGTCCGCAGAAACGTGTATCGCCCTATTTACAACACCCCGTTTTCAATTCTTATCATTCCGAAACGGAAATGTTGCGGTATTTGCATCGCCTGGAAGCGAAAGATT
>JALUTR010000164.1 GCA_027021785.1 Fidelibacterota bacterium
TCTACCGCTTACCGGGGTATTGATGCTACTCCGGAACACGGTTTTGATTCAGGCGGGATGGTTGCGTGTGAACATAGTTCTCGGGGTTGTTGCTATTACCCTAAGTCGGGTTTCCCTGAGTAAATTGAAGAAAATTCAAGCCGGTCAGGAGGCTCGGGAGCGGTCTTTTGAACTGGTTCGCAGCGGTATGTTTTTTAGCTTGATTGTGATCATTGTTTTGGCGCAATTCAAGCCGTTTTAAGCGAAACTTACGAACTGTCGGGGATTGCCTCTGTATATTCCGAAGAAACGTGGTTAGCTATATTTCAAGAAATAAGAACAACCGGTTACGGTTCCGTTGCTATTCCTCCCTCGCGCAAGGCCTTGTGCCACAGATTGATTTTCGCCTGTCGTTCCTTTTCCTCCATTTGCGGCTTAAAGACCAGGTCGCATTCCACGGACCGGTTTTCAGGGGCGTGTCCTGACCCGGCCTGCAGAAGCATGAATACGCCTAAGGCTGTCCGGTCTTTCAGGGTGGTGTGTCCGACGTATAGCTGTAGTAGGTCGGCGATGAATTGCAGGAGCGGGGAACGCGAACCGCCGCCGCCGGCCGTTATCAGTTTGGCAGTCAACGGAAAACGATCTTTTATTCTGGAATAGATATCGTATACCAGGAAGCCGATCGATTCCATTCCCGCCCGTATGATTTCGTCGGGGGGTGCGTGATCCAGGCGTAAACGGATTGTGTTGAAGCCGTCCCGCCAGTACGGAGACGCAAGACCGACAAAACCGGGAACCAGTACCCCTTCCGTAGTTGTTTTCTCACAACGCTCATGCCACAGCATTTTATGGTGCGGGATATTCAGTTCCGTTTCAAGCCGGTAAAAGAGGGAATTGCAGGCGCTGATTGTACCTTCCAGCATGTAAGTCCGGGAAACATCATCGGACATCAACACACTGCTGATGAGACCGGGAATGTGTCCCGGTTGCGTTCCCGAGTTGTACTGAACCGACCCGGACGTTCCGAAATTCATGGCCAGGGTACCCGGGTCCGACCCCCCCTGACCGATCAGGGCTGCTTGTTGATCGCCGATGACGCACGTCAGCGGGATCGACGTTCCGTCAATCCTGAGGGTGCCGAAATCGCCGGTCACAGGGACTAACGGCGGGAGGGAGTGAAGCGGAACATCAAACAGCGTGCAGAGGGAAGGGTCCCATTCCGCCGTGTCCAGGTTCATTAATAAGGAGCGACCGGCGATGGATTGGTCAATGGCTATGTTACCGGTAAAAGAATGGGTCAGAAAAGCGCTCAGGGGACCGAACCAGGCATCACCGGATTTTACGATTCGGTTGAGATCTTTATCGTGCTCGACCAAATGCAGGAATTTCGGCGCTCCGAAATGCGCGCTCAGGGGTGTGCCGGTGATTTCCCGAATCACTTGGGCGTTATTTCCGAATGTTTTGGTTATGTTTTCCGCGCGGCTGTCCTGCCAACTGATTGCCGGAGTAAGCGGTTTCAGGGTTTCCTTGTGCCAGAAAAGGAACGTTGACCGCTGGACCGCCATCCCGGCTTTGATTATCCGGTATCCTCTTTGGACGGCGAAATTGTGAGCGGTATTGATCAGGCGGTGACAGACTTCCAGAATTTCCAGCGGATTACTTTCCACGTGACGGGGAGCCGGTCGCAGGAGGCGATGCCCGCGCCGTCGCGAAAAGAGAACCCGGCCGCTGTTATCGAAAAGAAATACCTTGGTGGACGAAGTTCCCTGATCGATAATAAGATAAATCGGTTTATGATCAGGCGCGGACATGAAAGAAGTTAGAGGAAGGGAAAGTCAGCTTCAAGTCAGTTGACGGACTTTTGCGTGAAACATACCCACGATTCCGCACATGGCGGCCCCCAGGCCGATGAACAGGAAAATTGTTTTTATATCAATTAACGACGCCGCTATTCCAACCAGGGCCGACGAAAGGGCCGTCACTCCCACCACGGCCAGGTGTACCATGGAGAATAAGCGCCCGTGGTAACGGTTGGGAGAATGGCGCTGGATAATAGCGGTGCGGGAGATGGTAATCATTGGGATTCCGATAGCATGAATGATGATGAAAATCATGACAAAACCGACGGAATCGGCAAAATAAAAGAGGGAATAGGTTAGACCGTCCAGGATCATTCCGACCAAAAGCAGGAGCCCGCTATTGACGCGATTCCCGTAACGATAGACAAAAACGGAGCCGATCAACATTCCCAGGGCGAGAAAAGCTTCAACAAAGGCGTATTGGGAAACCGTGCCGCCCAGGGCTTCTTTAATCAGAATGGGAGTTCCCACCAATGCCGGTCCCATGATAAAGAGGTTGTTCACGATGGTGAGGCCGATCAGGAACCCCAGCGATTCATGGTTTACGACGTAACGGATTCCGTCCGTCAATTCTTTCCAGTTGCTGTGGTGAATAGTGGTTCTGGGCTTGGTTACCGGCTTGACAACAAAGAGCAATAAAATTATAGCCGCAATAAAAGAAGCCGCGTCCAGTACGAAGAGAAATTTTAACGAGATCACGCCCAGGAGTACACCGGCCAATGCCGGGCCGATCAACCAGGCCAGTTGGCCCGAAGTGGCGAGGAGGGAATTCATGCGTACCAGGTGCCGT
>JALUTR010000165.1 GCA_027021785.1 Fidelibacterota bacterium
TCCCGTCTTGATGAAGTTTGTCGGGGAATAAATACTTCCAAGATGGATGGTAATGCGATGTTGCAGGATTTTCCATCCATCCGTTTTGGCCTGGAAGCCGCCCTGCGGGACCTGGAAAACGGGGGGGAGAGAATACTGTTTCCCTCACCGTTTGTCGCGAACGGTAAACCGATTTCCATTAACGGATTAATCTGGATGGGAACGCCGGAATTCATGTGGACGCAAATAAAGGAAAAATTGGCTTCCGGATTTACCTGCCTGAAAATGAAAATCGGAGCTATCGATTTTGAAACCGAATTGAATTTATTGCGGGAAATCCGGCGGGAATTTTCGGCCGCGGAAATTGAACTCCGTATGGATGCCAACGGCGCTTTCAGCCCGAACCGGGCGTTGGAGAAACTATCGCGTCTTGCGGAACTGGAAATCCATTCCATCGAACAACCCATCGCCCCCGGGCAACCCGAACAAATGGCGGAACTATGCGAAAAAAGCCCCCTGCCGATTGCCCTGGACGAGGAATTAATCGGTGTTTTCGCTGAAAAAGAAAAACATGCGCTGTTGGCAAAAATCAGGCCCGGGTACATTGTTTTGAAGCCATCCCTGGTCGGGGGATTTACCGGGGCGCAGGAGTGGATCGCGACAGCCGAAAAATACAAAATAGGTTGGTGGATTACATCCGCTCTGGAATCGAATATCGGTCTGAATGCCATTGCCCAATGGACGGCGACGCTGGGGAATCCGATGACGCACGGTTTGGGGACCGGACAATTGTACGTGAACAATATTCCCTCTCCCTTAACGATTGATTCGGGGAAGTTGTATTACAAATCTCAGTCGCAATGGGATTTATCCGCTTTGGGAATTCCCTCCTGAGATGAAGTACGATTCTCTTACCATAAATGGACAGCGATTCGGTCGTTTGGAATTGCTGAAGTATTGTTCAAAAAAATTGTCTCATGAATTGACCCCCGCCTGGGAAAGGTCAATCTATTCTTTCATACAATCCTGGCTGGACGATTCGGAAACAATTACCCTGCAAACCTCAGGCTCGACCGGAAAGCCCAAAACCATTACTGTTTTTAAGAAGCAGATGGTCCGATCCGCTGTTATGACCGGGCGTTATTTTCAATTGCGACCGGGACAAAGGGCCTTGCTTTGTCTGCCGGCGGATTACGTGGCCGGAAAAATGATGATCGTGCGTGCGTTTGTGTTGGGGCTGGACCTGGTACCGGTTAAACCATCCTCCAATCCTCTTTCTGATATGCCGAAAGGCACCATCGACTTCGCCGCCATGATTCCGCTGCAATTATACACAATTCTGTTTGAGGCCGACCAGTGCACCAGGAATCGGTTAGACCAAATAAGCACCCTCATTATCGGCGGCGGCGAAATTAACGGCAAGCTGGCAGCCGCTGTAAAATCCATCAAACCTCGTGTGTATGCCACGTTCGGAATGACGGAGACATTGAGTCATATCGCCCTCAGACCGCTGAACGGTGCCGGGGCATCGTCTGCGTATCATGTATTGGAGGGGGTGCGAATCACACAGGACCAACGCGGGTGCCTGGTGGTGCGGGCTCCACAATCGGGGGGGAAAGAATTGGTTACGAACGACATGGTAAATATCATTTCCGATGATTCATTTGAGTGGTTAGGTCGTGTTGATCATGTTATCGTGACGGGAGGGATCAAGGTGATTCCCGAGCAGGTGGAACGTAAACTGGAACCCGTAATTGGGGATCGGCGGTATTTTATCGGGAGTGTGCCGGACGACAGGTTGGGAAATAAGGTTGTCCTCATCGTGGAGGGGAGGAGCTGGACACCGGAAAAAATCAATCAAATCAATTCGGAGATAAAATCGATATTAGAACCGGGCGAAAGACCTAAGAACATTTGTTTTGTGGAAAAATTTCCGGAAACCGGGAGTGGCAAAATCAGACGCAAAGACACCATCCGGAAATATTTGTTATATCAGGAATAATTAAAAGGAATAATTGAAATGATAGTACGGGTAATTTTATTGGTGCTGGCATTCCTGTTATTGGGAGCGCATTTTCTCAGAAGCGGCAATATGGCGCTTGTTATCGGCAGCGTCCTGGTACCGCTGTTACTTTTCATCAAAAAACGTTGGATCTTATCGCTTGTCCGGTGGCTGGCTTATTTCGGAGCCCTGTCCTGGGCCTATACGACCTTCGTGTTGGTACATCACCGAATCCAGATGGGGGGCCCGTGGCTCAGGATGTTGCTGATTCTTTCCGCGGTTACGTTGATCACGTTTCTGGCCGGTTATCTTTTGAAATCGGAAGTGGTGAGAAAACATTATAATTGATAGCCGCGTAAAACCTAACAACGAAGTAAGCGAATTAAACGAAAGTAATATGTGATAACAATCGTTAATCCGATGGACTATTGCTGCTATAGCCTGATTTAAACAGTGCGGACCTTGATACGATTCACGTATAAAAAAAGAGGTTGACAAAATGCCTGATAAGATGTATTATCCCCGAAAACGTTTGCGGTAACGTTTGCATACAATATTAATAGGAGGTATGGCATGCAAAAGAGAAACGGATGTTTGTTTTTTTTAATGACTATTATCCTGACGGGATATTTATCGGCTCAAAGTA
>JALUTR010000166.1 GCA_027021785.1 Fidelibacterota bacterium
TGTTCCTGCAATTAAACCTGGTATTCGATGTCTACCAGGGAGTGCTGCTGCTCTTATTGGGGAACTTGGGTATCATGGTAATCGGCAGTCTGGTTTCGGGATTAGCCATGCGGGCGAAAATGAGTGAGGTCTTGTTGCCCATTCTTCTTTTTCCTCTGGTCTCCCCGATTATCATTGCCGCCACCAAGGCGACCGTCGGATTGGTTAACCGGGAACCCTTTTGGCAATGGCAAATATGGGTTCTTATTATGGGAACTTTCATAGTAATATTTGCCATTGTCGGCTACACCATTTTTGATCATATCATGGAGGAATAATGCGTTTTTTTGCCGATAAGAAAAATAGTGTCTGGCTGGGATTGGTTTTATTAATGCTGGCAATCGACATGTGGGTGATCGTTGTTTACACCCCTATGGTGCCGGACCAGCACTGGGCACAAAAAATATTTTACGTTCATGTACCGGTAGCCTGGACAGCCTTTCTATCCTACTTCGTGGTTATGGTTGCCGGAATATTATTTTTGGTCAAAAAAAATTATTACTGGGATCGCCTCGGCCTGGCCGCCGCCGAGCTGGGGACGATGTACACGACTTTGGTGCTGATTACCGGTCCGATCTGGGCGAAACCGATCTGGGGCAAACCCTGGATCTGGGAACCACGGTTGACCACGACGTTGATTTTGTTTTTAATTTATATCGGGTATTTCATGTTGCGGGAATTCGGCGGCCATCCGGAACGAGTCGCCCGCTATGCGGCGATCATCGGTATCGTGGCTTTCGTGGATGTGCCGATTATCTTCCTGTCGGTAAAATTCTGGTCCCCGGAAATCCAATCACACCCGCAAATTGAGATGGTTGCCCAACCGGGCCGTATTTTACTCCCCTTCTTCTATTCGCTGATCACCTTTACGTTATTGTATATCATTATGTTACGTTTCCGGATCCATATTCTGAAACTAAAGCATGAGGAGGCTGAAAATGGTTTATAATTTTCTCAGTTATTTCGTAACGGCTGTCTCTCTGGTTTTTCTTACGATCATAGTCTGGTTTATTTACCAGGTAAGGGAAGAAAACCGTATTCTCCGGCGCAGATCGGACATTGGTCCGAAGGGATAGATTGAATGCAACGAAAGATTATACATATAGTGGGCACCGGTACGATTGGGGAGCCATTGATCGGTTTATTGTGTGATTACCGGGAGCAGTTGGGAATTGATGAAATAACTTTTCATAAGAATTCTCCTTTAAGAAGCGACCGTTCCAAGGTCCTGAGTTTAATGGCCCGTGGGGCGCGTCTGGTCGTCGACGAGGATAAAATGGAGGGATTCCGGGAGCTGGGGATGGATCCCGACTTCCCGTCCGAACAGGGAATTCATCGAGCCTCGGTGGTGATCGACTGTACACCCCATGGGATCGGACACAAAAACAAGGAACAGTATTACCGCAAATACAGCAGTACGGTAAACGGTTTTCTGGCCCAGGGCAGCGAGGAAGGATTCGGGAAAAAATATGCCCGGGGAATAAATGATGAAGCGCTGGAACAAGGCGATCAATTCATCCAGATCGTGTCGTGCAATACGCATAATCTGTCGTGTATCACGAAAACCATTGCGCTGGCGGACGGTCCTGATAATTTAGTGGCGGGACGCTTTGTCTGTATCCGCCGGGCAAGCGATATCAGTCAACCGGGAGGGTTTATTCCGGCGCCCCAGGTCGGTGTACATAAATCAGCCAAATATGGTTCTCACCATGCTGAAGACGCCGTCAGTCTCTTCCGTACCGTCAATATCGATCCCGATCTTTTTTCGTCAGCGGTAAAAGTTAACAGTCAGTATATGCATGTCCTGTGGTTTAATCTGATCGTGAAGGAACCTACAAATGTAGGTAAAGTCATAGAGCAGCTTGAAGCGAACCCCCTGGTGGCCTTGACTGAGAAAGACATGACCAGTACCGTTTATTCTTTTGGTCGTGATCAGGGTCATTACGGTCGAATACTCAACCAAACCGTCGTCGTTGAACCGACGATTAATGTCAAAGACGAACATGAAGTAACCGGTTTTTGTTTCACCCCTCAGGATGGGAATTCGATATTAAGCAGTATATCCGCAGCCGAATGGTTGCTGTATCCGCATTCCTACGAAGACAAAATTCAATGCCTTTCTGATCTATTCTTCGCCTACATTTGAGTCTTCACATACAAACCATCGTTACCGGACCATTCCAGGAAAATTGTTATCTCCTCTGGCGGGAGGGATCGCCGGAGGCGCTTTTTATTGATCCCGGAGACGATTCCCGGGAATTGATCAATTGGGTTGAGAAATTGGATCTCCGGCCGGTGGGAATTATAAATACCCACGCCCACATAGATCATATCGGCGCCGTTCAGCCCATCAGGGAGTACTTTTCCATTCCCTTTTATCTACACCGGGAAGAGGCAATGATTTTGAGCACCTATGTCGATTCCCGTCGGTTGTTCGGTTTGGCACCGGGCACACCGCCGGAAGTGGATTGTTGGTTCGGGGACCAGGAGAAGCTGGAAATTGAAAATTTTACGATTCGATTGCTATACACTCCCGGGCATACCCCCGGTGGAACCTGCTTTATTGTTGATGAA
>JALUTR010000167.1 GCA_027021785.1 Fidelibacterota bacterium
GCACCCCGGCCTGGGAGCGGATATCACCGGCCTTGGCGACATCAACGGCGACGGAATTGGGGACTTTGCCATAAGCACGATGCTCGATACCACGTTCATTTACTTTGGGGGACGAGAGTTCGATGGCGAGCCGGTGTTGTTTGTGCTGGGCGGAGGACTTGGATATGGGGGTGGTATTGAAGCAGGCGACTTCAACGGTGATGGGTACCCCGATATTGTAACATCACGCACGGATTGGAATCTGGACCAAGATCCTGAAGCTTTGGGATTAGTACGTCTGTATTTTCACAACAGAAAAACTTCTATATACAACAAGGAACCAGACTTACAGTTTGTAGGACGAAATGAAAGATCCTTCATCGGGCGCGATTTATGGGTCGCCGATGTCAACGGAGACGGTATCGACGACCTGCTGATGAACTCGCTCACCGATTCGACGGAGGCGGGCACGGGGGCGTTGTACCTGCACCTGGGCGGGCCGAACATGGACACGATTCCCGACCACGTGTTTACCGATCCCAACGTGGACGACGGGTATCTTCGAGATGATTATACCATAAGTGTGAAGATCGGAGATATCAACGGCGACGGATGTGACGATCTGTTTATTGGCGGGAAATTCAAACCTCCGCGCGAGCATCCGCGCTGGAATTATGAAATATACCTGGGCAATCGCAGCGCGAAGTACGACAAGCCGGATTACGAATGGGTGGAAGGGGAGCAGTGGTACTTCAGCCCGGATTTCACGATAGCAAACCTGAACGCCGATTGCTGTGACGATATTATCTATACACGGTTTGACGATACATTGTCCTCGCCTTACATTGCCTGGGGAATCGAACCCCCATTCCCTCCCAGTTTCGAGCCGGACACCATGTTTCCGAACACCTGGCCGGAGTACTATAAATATGCCGCCCAAGTTGTGCAGTTGGGCGACATGGATGGAGACGGGTACAAGGATTACTGCATAACATGGAAGGATACATTTTTCGGAAGCGGAGTTGATATCCTGTTTTACTGGGGCGGCCCGGGGTGGCAGCCCACGCCGCGCTCTTTCATCGGGTTACTTTTAATAAGAGATGTAGTTAATCCATATCCAATCCCTATCGGAGATATCACGGGGGATGGCCTGGATGATTTCGCGCTTATCATCGGTTTCAATGATCCAAATGAGTGGAAGAATTATCCCACGGTCATGTTGTACAAGGGGGACAGGCGTTTCGGCCCCACGAGTGTGAAGAACATACTTCCTTCGGACAAGGATCTCCTGCTGGATGTTTACCCGAATCCCGTATCGCTGCAGGACAAGGAATCGATATCAATAGCGTTAACGTCGTCCGGGGAAAGAACCATCGATGTATTCATGTATGACAGCATGGGGCGGAAGAAAGCCGTTTTGAGCAATGCCGTCGTAAATACGGGCAGTAATATTCTGACCTTGCCCGTTTCCGGCTTCTCCCCCGGCATGTATTTTCTCGTCCTCACTGCCGGTGATAAAACGTCGGTGAAACCGGTGACCGTAATACGATGACGACGCAGTAACATTCAACGTACACGTGAATTACAGGATCAGACGACAGACCACGGACGACAGACCACGGTAGAGCAATGCTGGATACCAAATGATTGTTCGAATTCCTGGATTCCCGCTTTCGCGGGAATGACGCCAACTACCCCACAGATCACGCATGTGAAGAACTTGGACTTGTGACGATAACCAGGCCAAGGAAAACGTGGAACGTTCAAACGTTTTAACGTTCTAACCACACCCCCCACATACACACATACGCAATAATCGAAAATCTCCTTGTCTCCTTGTCACCTCTTCCCCTTGTCTCAAGTCTCATATCATCAGGAATTGGGATACCTGCGGCTTGATAGAGATGCAGGAGGGATTTCCAAATCCCGAATTAGCGAATAACGAATTGCCGGATTTGCGAATTCCTGGATTCCCGCTTGCGCGGGAATGACGTGCAGTAGCTGTCTATGTTATCGGGCCAAAGCGATCACAATAGCCCACGGATTCATCCGTGGGGAAAATGTTCATTAAAGCCAATTTCTCAACCGTTTCAACGGTTTCTGGAGTCGATGAACCGCAAGGAAAAACGTTTGAACGTTCAAACGTTTGAACGTTGTAACGTTTAAAAATCGAGAATCCCCTTGTCTCCCAGTCACCTTGTCCCCCTGTCTCCCCTTCCCCTTGTCTCAAGTCTCACATCATCAGGAATTTGGATACTTACGGTTTGATAGAGATGTAGGAAGGATTTCCAAATCCCGAATTACCGGATTTGCGAATTAGCGAATTGCCGAATTTGCGAATTCCTGGATTCCCGCTTTCGCGGGAATGACGCGCAGTAGCTATTTGTGTTATCGGGCCAAAGCAATCACGATAGCCCACGGATTCATCCGTGGGAAAATGTTCAGAAGGGCCAAGTTCTCAACCGTTTCAACGGTTTCATAACGTTGAAGATAAACCGATGCTCAGACCACAGACGACAGACCACGGACCACGGCAGAGCAATGCTGAATACTGGATGCCAAACGATTATTCGAATTCCTGGATTCCCGCTTTCGCGGGAATGACATGCAAGAGCTGTCTA
>JALUTR010000168.1 GCA_027021785.1 Fidelibacterota bacterium
ATGAACCGTCCTGTCACCAACAGACCAAAACAAAAGCAAATCCGAAGGATCCTCAGGATTAACCCTACTCCGTGGGAGCACAAATCAGGGCAACATCTTAAAGGCCGACAACTTAATGGATTTAAGTTCAGACGACAACTGTTTAAGCAGGTGAATGGGTAGCTGAAATGAAAGTGTTTGAAGAGAAAAAAAGGATGAATTCAGATATTATGACCGCCCCCTACCCCCTCCTATTACAGGAGGGGGAGCTCAGAAAAATTCGGATTGCAATATCAACGAGAAGTTTTTTATGTCCAATACCCGGTTCCTCACTGTAATCGGTCAGATGGCTGATTGCAGGTTCAGGTTATTTGGTAAGCAAAATTCATCAATTCAATCAGAATTGATGAATACAATTTTGATAGAAAGTTAAACCATTTTTTGCGAAAATCATGAAGTGAAATTATATAACACTAATTTAAACAATATCATAGAAAGACTATTATACATGAGGAATGTTAGACTTTTATTAAAAATGATACCTCAGCAACGAAGTTATACCATTAACGAATCAACCTCGAACTATACAATTGATTCAAGTGAGTTACTGAACTATTGTATTTTCCACTTTACCGGCATTAACTACCGGTTGGGGACTTGTCTGTTGGTTGGCGGATTGGGCGTTGTAACATCCCCTCCTGTAATAGGAGGGGACCACAGGGGTGGTATGAAAAATTTGAATACATCCTTTAATCTGAGTATCATTCGAAGAAATAAAACCGTGAACTTGTTTCCACACGTTTGAACCATGAACCGTCCTGTCACCAACAGACCAAAACAAAAGCAAATCCGAAGGATCCTCAGGATTAACCCTACTCCGTGGGAGCACAAATCAGGGCAACATCTTAAAGGCCGACGACTTGATGGATTTAAGTTCAGACGACAACTGTTTAAGCAGGTGAATGGGTGTCTGAAATGAAAGTGTTTGAAGAGAATAAAAGGATGAATTCAGATTCAGATATTATGACCACCCCCTACCCCCTCCTCCTAAAGGAGGGGGAGCTCAGAAAAATTCGGATTACAATATCAACGAGAAGTTTTTTATGTCCAATACCCGGTTCTTCTTCGTACTCGTGTTTTCCCGGTAATCGGAATGATTTTATCAAGATTGAAAAATACAATAGTGCGTTACTTAACCCTGTACCCTTACCATAATTATGTTTCAAATCCCAAAATCACGCATCACGCATCACGTTTCACGTTTCACGTTTCATTTCCCAAATATTATTCAAGTTGCAATCACTAATAAATAATCCCGGAGTTTTATTTCAATGTTAGAAATCAAAAACCTTCACGTTGAGGTGGAAGGAAAACCGATTTTAAAGGGTATCGACCTCACGATTAAGCCCGGTGAGATGCACGCCCTCATGGGACGCAACGGTTCGGGGAAAAGCACCCTTGCCAATGTCATCACCGGGCGTGAAAGATATGTCGTTACCGAAGGGGAAGTACTCTACAACGGGGAAAATCTACTGGAAAAAAGTCCCGAAGAACGCTCCCTGGAAGGAATATTCATGTCGTTTCAATACCCGGTCGTTATTCCGGGAGTAAACAATGCTTATTTTCTTAAGGCGGCCCTGAACGCTCACCGCAAATATCGTGGGGAAGAAGAACTGGACGCGATGGATTTTCTGACCCTGATCAGGGAAAAACTGAAGCAGGTTGAAATGGATGAAAAATATTTACACCGGCCGGTAAACGACGGTTTTTCCGGAGGCGAAAAAAAACGTAATGAAATCCTGCAAATGATAACACTGGAACCGAAACTGGCCATTCTGGATGAAACCGATTCGGGACTGGACATCGATGCTCTCCAAATCATTGCCAAAGGGGTAAATAATTTTCGCAGTCCGGAGCGTGGTTTTCTGGTGATTACCCATTACCAACGCCTGCTTAAATACATCATTCCCGATCATATACACGTGCTGATCGACGGTAAAATTGTAATGTCCGGAGACAAGAATTTAGCCCTCACCCTGGAAGAGAAGGGTTACGGCTGGCTTGAGCAATAAAATTTACTGCAATACCATATGACTACGAAAAAATCTTACTTTGCCGATTTCCGGTCGTTCCTGGAAAAGAATCCGGGAGAACCGGAATATGTCCGCGACCTGAGGCAGGTCGCGTTTTCCCGGTTTACCGAGCTTGGCTTTCCGACCACGCGCCAGGAGGACTGGCGTTTTACCAACGTCTCCGACATTGCCAAAACCCGTTTCATCCTTCCCAACGGGCAATCGCCGCCGCCGGAATCGGAATTCCGTTCCGGTTTGCTTGCGGACAGTTACCGGATTGTCGTGTACAACGGCCGATACAACCGGGAATTATCCGATCTGTCGGGGATTTCCAATCAAATTACCGTGGCGCCGTTGTCCGAAACCCTGCGCGACAATCATTACCAGGTCCGAAGGTATTTTGGTAAATGGGCAAATCTCAGGGATCAGGTTTTTACGGCGTTGAATACCGCCTTTTTCCGCGACGGCATTTATCTCCATGTGAAATCGAAAACAAGCGTTGAAAAGCCAATCCACGTATTATACGTGACAAACCCGGGCAATGAAAATACCGTGTTCCACCAGCGCAATCTTTTCCGGATCGGCAAACGCAGCCGGGTCACGATAATAGAACATTACCTGGGCCTTACGGATGTTTCCTATTTTACAAATACGGTAACCGAAATCGTCTCGGAAGACGATTCCTCGTTGAACCATATCCGCATTCAGGATGAGGGCCGGGAGGCCTACCACATTTCCGATCTGTATCTTCACCAAAACCGAAACAGCCAAACCTCCGGTCACCATTTCACTATCGGAAGCAAGTTGACCCGCAACAATGTTTGCATTTTTCTGGATGGCGCGGGCTGCGACTGCCTGTTAAACGGGCTCTCCCTGACGCGGGGAAAACAGCACATGGACCATCACACAATTCTTGATCACAGGCAACCCGGCGGAAACAGCCGGGAATGTTTCAAGAACATTCTGGCGGGGTCGGCCGGGGGAGTGTTTAACGGTCTGGTAATCGTGCGCCCGGAAGCACAAAAAACCAACGCTTCGCAAACCAACAAAAATTTATTGCTGTCGGGAAACGCGGTAATGCACTCCAACCCCCAGTTGGAGATCAATGCCGAAGATGTAAAATGCTCCCACGGCTCCACAACCGGAGAACTGGACGATGATGCCCTGTTCTACCTTCGTTCCCGGGGACTGGATCCCGTTGCGGCCCAGGTCTTGCTTATTTCCGGGTTCGCCAATGAAATCATTGAACAAATCCCCGCCGACGGGGCCAGGGAAATGTTATCGGAAAAGGTAACTACCTGGCTGGAAGAAATCGGAGAACACTCCTGATGGACGAATTGAGAGAATTATATCAACAGGTTATTCTGGACCATAACCAGAACCCCCGTAATTATCACGAGCTGAAAAACGCCACTCATAAAGCCCGGGGACACAACCCTCTTTGCGGGGATCAGTTGACTGTTTACCTGTTAATGGAAAACGACGTGGTCAAAGACATCAGTTTTGTCGGTTCCGGCTGCGCGATCTCAAAAGCCTCGGCTTCAATCATGACCACGGTTCTGAAGGGGAAAACCCGCGCCGAGGCTTTGAAGCTGTTCGAGGCCTTTCACGAATTGGTAACAACCGGACAGACCGATAAAACCGAACCGGGGAAATTGGCGGTCATGGCCGGTGTACACAAATATCCCGTGCGGGTAAAATGCGCGGTCCTGGCATGGCACACGGTGAAAAACGCATTGGAAGAATCAGGGGAAATAGCTTCAACGGAATAAATGAATCCGGATTGAAAACATTTTGGTGATTTCTTTCGAGACAATAATAGCATGAATATCTTCATGAGAATATTACTAATAACTAACATCTCTCACTCGAACATAAAGTGCGTATTCACAAAATTCTTACTATTGAAATTGATTTAAAGAAAGTTATTTAAAAAGATATGGTATTAAGCATTATACGGGACTTGTTCCGAACTTTTTCCACCAGTCGGCGGACCGGTCCGCCAGCCGGCGAATACCAAAAGCCCCGAATCGTTCGGGGACATCATAAAATAGAAACCAGACGATGGTATTATTTCTGCTATTTACAAGAGGCGTCGTCCCCTCCTGCCTGTCCCGACGAAGTCGTGGATCATAGGAGGGGACCACAGGGGTGGTATAAAAAATTTGAATACATCCTTAGATCTGAGTATCATTCGAAGAAATAAAACCGTGAACTTGTTTCCACACGTTTGAACCATGAACCATCCTGTCACCAACAGACCAAAACAAAAGCAAATCCGAAGGATCCTCAGGATTAACCCTACTCCGTGGGAGCACAAATCAGGGCAACATCTTAAGGGCCGACAACTTGATGGATTTACGTTCAGACGACAACCGTTTAAGCAGGTGTATTGGGTGTCTGAAATGACAGTGTTTGAAGAGAAAAAAAAGGATGAATTCAGATATTATGACCACCCCCTACCCCCTCCTCCTAAAGGAGGGGGAGCTCAAAAAATTCGGATTGCAATATCAACGAGAAGTTTTTTATGTCCAATACCCGGTTCTTCTTCGTACTCGTGTTGTTCCGGTAATCGAAATGATTTAATCAAGATTGAAAAATAAAATAGTTACTAACTTCTCTCGTCGATCTTTTCCTGGATTCTGAGCACATTGTCATTCTATTGATTACGTAAATTATTACGAATTGCATGAAATTCTTTAACGCTTGGATTATTTGGACTTAGCTATACTATGTCGTGGTCTTGCGGAACCCCGCGACAGGACTTCAACCTCCGTCTGACTGATCTCCTTACCGTGCGGCTATTCAATCAAAAGAGGCGATCTTTAACTGATCGCCTCTTTTGACCGTATTACATTTCACGGGGTCTTTTCAAATCATCCGGATTCAGTTAAGCATTCATTACCTATAGATCACGTCCGTCATTTGAGCAGGATAAACCTTCTTGTCGCAACGAAACGATTATTGCCATTAATATCTTCCGCCAACATGCGGTAAAAATAAAGCCCGCTGGGGACAGCCACCCCCTGTTTGTCGCGTCCATTCCAGACCACTCCGTAATATCCGGCCGGTTGATTTTCTTCCGTCAACCGTATCACTTCCCGACCCAGCAAATCAAAAATAACCAGCTCGACCTTCGAGGCAACCGGTAGCCCATACCGGATGGTGGTGACCGGATTGAACGGGTTCGGGTAGTTCTGTTCCAACAAGTATCGACCGGGAATCAAGTCCGAGACTGCGCCCAGGGCCAGAATGACCGGTGTCCGGAATGTATTCCTACCCCTGCTTTCCGTCGTATCCACACTGTCGGTCACTTCCACATACCAGGTGTAAACCGTGTCGTACGCGAAAAAACCGCTGCCGTCAAATACCAGGACGGTATCGGAAATTCCGGTTATCATGGTATCCCTTCCGGCGCCGCTCAGACGGAAAAGATACACCAAGGGATCGAAATCCGGATCGGCGGCGGATTGCCAGAGGAACCGGAGCACCAGAGAATCGACGGTATCACCACTGGCGGGATAAAGCAATCCAAAAGCCAGGGGAGCGTCATTTACCGGAACGATTGACAACAACACCATCCCTGTATCCGATAAAGCGCCATCTGTAATTACATAGATGAACGTGTCTGCACCGGAATAGTTGGTGTTCGGTGTATAAGTAACCGTCGTATCACCGGGATTGATCACAGCGGAACCGTGAGCACCTTTCGACACAGCGGAAATCATAAAGGCATCCCCATCCGGATCCGAATCATTGGCGAGAACCGGAATAAGAATCGCTGAATCCTCCGACGTGACGATTGTGTCATTAACAGCGACAGGAGCCCGATTAGGCAAAAAAACCGTTAAATCCACCGGAATCCAAATTTCCGGATCATCGGGATCATTGCTGGAAACCACCAGGTCTGCCTTATAGCTGCCCGTATCCAGACCGTTGGCGTTAAAGGAAACATTAACGTTTATGGATGAACCCGGCTGGACTGTGCCGCTATCAGGATCAAGGTCTAACCATATTGGTGCAATCGGAGCATCTGAGGGAACCCACATAGGGCCGTTCACAAGGGTCCCTGTATTCCCGTTGCCGGACAGGTCTTCCACGGTTGTTCCCGATCCTTCGTCAAGCCGCCAGTAGCCAACCAGACCTTCTTCAGAACCGGTTAGTACTCTGTTCATGTTGGCCTGAATCTCTTCCTGCGTGAGGGCACGATTCCAGATACGCACCTCCCTAATGGTGCCATCAAAATATTCATTGCATGAACCTGGTGCTGCTCCGATGAAAAGGGGTTGGTCGTTTGTTCCTATTGTGATTGTCCGATCAACACTGCTCTCTTCCACCCCGTTCAGGTAGAGCCTTTGTTTCGAGCCATCGTATGTGCCCGCCACATAATACCAGTTCCCGTTTTCAATGGTTGTCGCAGACCGTAGAAACACCTCACTATAGTTAGCATCTGAAAGCACAAAGGATAATTTATTCGTTTCGGTGTGTTCTATGGAATACATGGCGTATGGAGCCACGCATGTTGTGTGTGGCTTCGTGACAATTCGTTGATACCTCCATGACCCGGTAATATTTTCAGGCTTATACCACGCTTCAATTGTAATCTCTCCGGTAATATCCAACACATCCGCGTCGGCTACCTGGACATAGTCATCAACACCATCGAAATTGAGCGCATAGTTGGTAGTAATAGCAAACTGAAAAGGGAGGTCGGCCTGACCCGTATTGCTGACTGTGAGCGTCCGGGTTGAGGTCTCCCCTGTTTCCAATTGCACACTCAACGACAGAGGAGAAATACTTATATCCGGCGGGGGCCCCGTGTTAACAAGAAGCAATCCATCACTACCAAAACCCGGCTCCAAATAGAATTCATTATCAACCGCATGACCGCGAATCGCTGAAAAACCACCGTCGTAAGAACCATACTTGATTACCTGAATACTGTCTCCAACCGCAGGTATAAAATTATTGATCAGACTCACACTGAGGGTTCCTGCCAGGGCAACGTTACCGGTCACATTCAATTGATCGAACTGCGTACCAGCAGTAAGTCCACCAATTTCAATGTTGACAACGGCTGAGGTCTCCTGGGAAAGGTTACCTGTGATCGTCAGGATGCCCGGGGATGCACCAGGGTTGATCGTGCCGTTGTTAGTGAAGCTGGTTCCGGATACGTTCAGATTACCATTGCCACGGAGAGTCCCGGTTGCCTCATTCCCAAAGGTTCCTCCGGAAATGGTGAACGTTCTGTTGCTGGAAATATCAATTATGCCTGTATTTGTAAAAGTTGGTGTATCGCCGGACTGGACGAGGAAGAGGTCCGCGCCATTTATATTGATGGTACCGCTGTTCAGATGCGCCGCGGATGCCTTGTTGATCTCCAGCGGAATGGAAGTGCTAAGCGTCCCCCGATTGTCCAACTGGGCATTCAGATAAACGGTGCCATTACCAGATCCCTCCAGGGATTGAATTGTCGCCCCGGCCGCGTTCACAAGCGTCCCGTTGGTCACATTCAAAATCGCATTCCGGTACGAAAACCCATGCCTGATTTCGATCGCACCATTATTGGTGAAACCGTTAGCAATGGTAACATTGGCACCGTCTCCACTGTCGTGCCCCTCTATCCGCAGTGTGGCACCCGATGCATTGCTGAAAACACCATCCATATTGACCGTGCTACCATAGCAATGTATAAGTCCCTCGTTAACCAACTGAGCATCGAAGGCAACGCTGCTGGTACCTAGTAATTGAAATGTTGTGTTACTCGATACGGTACCTGAACCCAGTGTAACCGAACTGAGTTGAACGTAACCGCTGATGCCACTTCCCGGAGTAAACTTCCCTCCATTGACGAACAAAGTCCGCCCACTGGAAATGTTAATGGTACCGGTGTTGGTAAAACCTGGATCGGTTCCGGACTGGACAAGAGTTATATTTGCACCACTAACATTGATCGTGCCACTATTCGAATGCGCCGCAGATGCCTTGTTGATCTCCAGCGGAATGGAAGCGCTAAGCGTCCCCTGATTGTCCAACTGGGCATTCAGATAAACGGTGCCACTACCATCCCCTTCCAGGGATTGAATTGTCGCCCCGGCTGCGTTCACAAGCGTCCCGTTGGTCACATTCAAAATCGCATTCCGGTACGAAAATCCATGCCTGATTTCAATTACACCTTTGTTGACGAATCCATTCGCTATCGTCAGTGTTGTGCCGTCACCACTGGGATTCCCTTCCACCCGCAGGGTAGCGCCTGATGTATTGCTGAATGTGCCATTGATATAACTCGTGGCATTATAGGGATGAATTAACCCATAGTTGATTACCGAAGTGTTAAGACTACTGTTGTTTTCCATCTCAATCGTACCCGTATTGGTCAATGTGGCAGCGCCTGAAAGGGAACTGTTTTTTAACTTCAGAAAACCATTACTGTTAATAATGAATGTATTATTTATTGTCAGGACGCGTCCATCGGCGGATATGGTTTGGATCCCATTGGAAGCACCGACGGTCAAATATTTGACCGTGACATCCATGTCCAGTGTAACCGTATAGGTCCCTTCAACAGTTATAAAGACACTATCGGTGGAACCAGGTGTCGTACCGGTATTCCAGTTACCGGTGTTGCTCCAGTTACCCCCTGAGGTATTGTTCCAATATATTTTATCCGCATCCGATACATTCGGAATGAAAAAAAACATTCCCACAATGGGCAACCACTTGATCAGCACACCCCTTAATGAAAATTCCTTCACCACTCTCAACATGATTATTCTCCCTGTTATGTTCGAATATTTACCACAACCAGTCACACATTCGGACCGTCGGAACCAATGGACATCAACCCCAAGTATTCCTGCCCAATGATGGAAAGTTTGTTATTTTACCAAAACCATTTTTCGTATTCGGGAAAAACCGACTTCGCCCGGTTTCCCGGCAGAGAGTCGGTAAAGATAAACGCCTGCGCCGACCGGACGACCGAAATCATCCCTTGCATCCCACACAACCACCTTGATTCCCGGGTCTTCAATTCCACTTACCAAAGTGCGCATTTCCCGACCCATAATATCGTAAATCACCAACCGAACAAAACTCCGATCAGGAAGATTATACCGGATGGTGGTGACCGGATTGAACGGGTTAGGATAATTCTGCCGTAAAACGTATTTATCCGGAATCGCTCCCGATGAATTTTCAAGGCTCAATGTATTATCGAGAATAAACCTGCCCTCGCCATTGGCTGGTGCGGTTACGAGCTCACCATCGGTTGCTGTAAGTGACCAATTGACGTCAAGGGAATCCGGTGAAAGATCAAAATTTCCAAAATCGATTATCAGAGTTGTATCCATAGTCGAAAAAGATGTGTCCGTTACACCAATCCGAATAGACAATGTATAATGAATCGTATCTCCATCCACATCGTTTGACTTTGTCCACCTGAAAACCACCGAGTCGGGGGTTTGGATGGAACCGTCTTGAGGCAAAATACGTGTGAAACTGGCCGGTGGGTCATTAACCGCGATAATGGTTACCGAAACGATGCCTGTATCCACCAGTGCGCCGTCGGTGACAACATAACGGAATATATCTGTGCCGTTATGATTATTATCAGGCGTATATGTTACGGTGGTATCGCCCGGATTAATGACAACGGTCCCGTAATCCCCCTGCGTCACACCGGAAATCTTGAGCACATCGCCATTTGGATCAGAATCATTGATAAGAACAGACGCCGTTACGGACACATCCTCATTCGTAATAACCGTATCATTAACGGCAAGGGGCGCATTGTTGGAATCGGAACCAATAGTAACCAAAACCAAACTATGATCTTTATATACGGGTTTAAAAGAAAGCTCATCACTAAAAAAAGACAGTCCATTTTCCTCGTCGAAGACTCCCAAACGGTCACCGTACGTAATGATTTCAAAACTGTCATTAATGGAAGGTATAAAATTGTTAATCAGATCTATGTTGAGTCTACCGCCAAAATCAACACTGCCCGTAATACGTAACTGGTCGTATTCCTTTCCAACCGTATTACCCCCGATTTCAATGTTGACAACAGTGGAATCTTCCAGAGAAACATTTCCTGCGATCGTCAAAATACCCGGAGAAGACCCGGGATTGATTACGCCATAGTTTATAAAATTGGACTGAAGCACATTCAGAGTACCTTCACCCCGGATTGTTCCGGTTTCTTCATTTGCGACATATCCCCCGATGACGGTAAATGACCGGGACGTGTCAATGTCGACGATACCCGTATTCTGGAAAATCCCCGGTTCTAATGTGTCTGTCTGTTCCAATACCAGGTCTCCGCCGATCACATTGATCGTGCCACTGTTTAATTGGACAATATCCGCCCCGTCTTTTCCCATGACCAACAGTCCGTTAGTGGTAAGGGTCCCCCTATTATCCAACTGTGCTTCCAGATAAACCGTATCACTTTCGGATTCCCCCAGGGATTGAATGGTTGCGCCCGCCGCGTTAACAAGTGTACCCTTCGGTATCGACAACCCCACGGTCTGATCCTGCGGACCGTGTATGAGTTCGATAGTGCCTTCGTTGGTGAATCCACCCAATACCAGGATAGTTTCACCATCCATTTCGGAATGACCCTCTACCGCAAGCGTTCCGGCTGATGTATTGCTGAATGATTCGGTAATAACATTTATACCATGGGAAGCAATTAACAATCCCTGGTTAATTATCGGTATCTCAAAAGCACTATCATCTTGCATTCGTATAGTACCTTTGTTGGTTAGTATCTCTTCACTAATCGTGGAGTAATTACTATCAACTGTCACCGAACCATTCAGAAGGAATAAATATCCGCTGTCACTGATTGTGCTCTGGGAGCGTCCCTCGATAAGAATAATTGTTTGTCCATCGACAAAAAGCGCCTGTTGTCCTTCGGAAACTCCCAACGTAAGACTAGAAATCGTTGCATCCATATTATCCAATGTTACCATATAGGATCCTGCCGCAGTGATATTAACATAAAGGAAATAATAATCTTCATCACCTGGTGATCCCACGCCCGGAACAATATTATATTCCCATTTGGTCGGGTCATTCCAGTTCCCGTCGCCACCAAGCCAGTGAATACGATCGGCAGTCAGCATAAGGGGGAAGAGAAAAAATAAACCGGTTATGGGTAACCATCCGGTAAACATTCTTGACAACAATGACTTTTTAACTACATTCGACATGATTGTTTTCTCCTGTTTTTTATTCATCAGGCACACCTGTATTTCCGCTCTTTCCCGGATCAGGCGGGTACGCAACGGGGAATGCTCAAAACGTGAGATTCCCTGCATCGAGATCCCTGTCGGGTACAATTTATTGCCTTTACGTTTACAAGTAACAAGGTGTTAAAAACGGCATAAAAAGTTCCATAAAATTTTCTGCTGTGATACCTGTCAAAATTCACTTATTTGTAAAGTGTGTTGTAAATAGAAATAGTTCAGATTCAATTGTTATGCCGGGGCCCACAATTCCCTCAACACCCCATACGTATGTTTGTTGATCCTGCAGGGAATATTCCCAGGGGAGACGAAGA
>JALUTR010000169.1 GCA_027021785.1 Fidelibacterota bacterium
CGCCAACAAGGCGGGGTTCAACCGCTCAATATGCCCGACCTGAATAAGTACCTTATGCTGTTCCGCCAGCGTTAACAGCGAGTCCGCTTCCGCCACTGTTTTGGCGATTGGTTTCTCGATAAACACATGCTTGCCCGCCTTAATACATTGCTCGGCCACCACAGCATGCTGGCGGGTAGGAGTCACTACCGAAACGGCTTCACAGTATCGCAACAAAAGTTCCGGATCCGGGTATGCGGTTGTGTTGTATCGTTCGGCCACCATCTGCGCCCGGGATTGATCAATATCATAAACACCTATCAACTCCGCCTGCGGTAATTGATCGAAATGTTTGGCATGGTGTTGGCCCAAGTGACCGACTCCGATCACCCCGACCTTGGTACGTTGTATGCGGGACATATACTTGGTTTGTAATTAAGACTAAAATTACAGCGGAAGTTGCAATAATCAGAAAAAAAATGAGCGTTAGCGAAGGTGATTTTCGGGGGATGCTATTAGTCCGTTTGGTCTACATCATCCCAAATCGACACAGAGAAAAAGTAGTATCTTGCAAACGGGCGGGAATTTGCTTGATTTTCGTCATGGATACCGGCAATTTGCAACCGCTCTATCAGTGGATAATCAAAGGGAATTCAAGGATAACTATATATGACCAATGACATAAAAACAGGCATCGGCTATGTGATTCCGGCAGGTGCATTGGTTGGTTTTGTCATGTCGTTACTGGCAGGGCATTATTTACTAAGCGTCTTTTTCGCCGTGGCGGGAATTTTAATCTGGTTCCTTTACACTATCGTGATGGATACCCCTTTGCCGAGCGTACTGGGAAACATGATCATGTTGTTTGGCCTTTTACTCGCCATCGGCGTATTCATGACCTACGGCTGGGAACAAAACATGTTCGGGGGCTATGAAATCCGTTCGGAAGGATCGATTTTCGCGTTAATCATATTATTCTTCAGCGTTTTGGCCGGTGTACTCTTCAATCGATCGAAAGAACCGGCTGCAAAAACCGAAAGCGCCGCCCTGTCCGACCGGGAAAAAGAGTTGGTTCGCAAGGCACTGAAAGAAACCGAAGGTGAAGGACCGGAACATAAAGTGATTGTGGTCAAGGCGGAAACACCGGCCGAAGACGAGGAGGAAGAGGAAGAAGAATACGATTATGAAAGATACGGTTTGTATCCGTATCCGCCGGAGTATTACGATGAAGACTACGACGAAGACGAGGAGGAATTCGAGGAAGAGGAAGAGGAGGAAGAAGACTGACTTCCATAACGTTGTGTCATTGAAATAAACAGGGGCCGTTTACGGCCCTTTTTTCATGGTAATCCATAATTTTTGTCTGCCCAAAAGCGAGCATGCGGGACATTTTATACCTGATATTCGGTTACACCGTTGGAGGTGTTTTGTTCTCTTCCCCCGGATACAATTCTCAAACGTTGAATTTAAAAAAGATCACATCCCCTTCTTCAACGACATAATCTTTTCCGTGCAATTGAACCAACCCGGCTTCCCTGACGGCTTTTTCGGAACCCAGCCGGATCAAATCGTCATATTTGCACACTTCGGCCTTAATAAATCCGCGTTGGAAATCGGTATGTATTTCGCCGGCAGCCTCCCAGGCGGTTGCCCCAACCGGGATAGTCCAGGCCCGTACTTCATTTACGGCCCCGGTGTAAAAAGTCTGTAACCCAAGCAATTTAAAACTGGCATGAATCAACTTATCCAACCCGGGTTCCGGTAAGTGATATTCGCTGAGGAAAAATTCCTTATCTTCATCCGGCATTGACGCCAATTCGGCCTCCAGTTTTCCACAAAGGCGGATTGCCAGATTTCCTTCCTGTTCGGCAAAATCAAACAGGGCTTGCACAACGGGACTGCGTTGTTCCTTTTCGATTTCATTTTCGTCTACGTTGGCCACGTAAAGAACCGGTTTTTGGGTCAATAAAAACAGTTTGTTCAAAATTGATATGTCATCGTCGGCAACCTCGAATTCGCGAGCCATTCGCCCCTGGTTGCAGTGATCCAGCAGACGGTTTAACACTTCCAGCTCGTGCCGGAAATGTTTTTCTCCGACCTTCGCAGACTTGGCAACCTTATTCAGACGTTTTTGAATAGTCTCCAAATCGGCCAGGAGAAGTTCCGTCTTAATTATTTCGGCGTCTCTTACCGGATCCAGACTGGCTTCCACGTGAGTCACATTATTATCTTCAAAACAACGAACCACATGAACCAGGGCCGCGACCTGGCGGATTTGCCCCAGAAACCGATTTCCCAATCCTTCCCCCTTGTTGGCGCCTCGAACCAACCCGGCAATGTCGATGAATTCCACCGTGGCCGGTGTAATTTTCTGCGCCTTGTAAATTCTTGCCAACTCATTCAGCCGTTTATCCGGCAGGGGAACAATGCCCTGATGGGGGTCAATCGTGCAAAAGGGATAATTTTCAGCCGGGACGGAAGAAGCCGTCAGGGCATTAAAGATTGTGGACTTTCCCACATTGGGAAGTCCGATAATACCGCATTGTAAAGCCATGGTTTCTCAGATTGTTAAATTGTATGGACATGGTACTATTGAACGCCCCCGGATTACCCCGCGGGGGAAACGGCAACCGACCGGTTTGAAAAGGCGTGGATCAAACGTACCACAACTCTGATTTGCCGGGTAATTCATCCCTTACCCTGAGCCGGAAAAATATAAGCGATGTTTCAGCCGGGCCGTATCAGAAAGAATCCAGCGCCGGATCCGCACCAAAATCATAGGTAAGATTATCAAACAGACCAACCTGGAGGTTTTTGGCAAAATATATTATCCGGTCTTTTACCTTTAATTCGGCATCTCCCCATACCATATAAACGGGCCTCTTGATCAATTTCCGGATGTTTATTTTATAAATGATCTTTTCATGGTAAGGCCGTACCTGGCCTTTAAATTTCAGATCACCGACACCCAGGGCCCGTCCTCTGCCCACACCGCCAATCCAGGATAAAAAGAAACCCAATAATTGCCAGAAACCATCCAACCCCAGGCATCCGGGCATAACCGGGTCGCCTTTGAAATGACAGTGAAAAAACCATTGGGAAGGATCGATGTCTTTCTCGGCCCGTATTTCTCCTTTTCCGTATTTTCCCCCGGATTCCGAAATGTGGAGTATACGGTCTATCATCAACATAGGTGGTTTGGGAAGTTTTCCGTTTTCCGGTCCGAACATTTTTCCTTCCGCCGCATCCAACAGGTCCTTTTTTGTAAAACTGTTCTTCTCTGTCATATAAATCTCCAAAATATGGGGCAATCTCCAAGGGCAAGCCTAAGAATTTTTATCCTTAAATATACAACCTGTAACCCGGTCTTGCCGTACTCTTTCAAATTCATATAATTTACATACATTTCAATAGTAATAGCACATAAAACCTGAACCCGCGTTTTCTACTTTCCGTATACGAATTGTTTATTGAACCCTACACTATTGTAATTTTCAATTTTGAGTAAATCATTCCGATTACCGGAACAACACGAGTACGAAGAAGAACCGGGTATTGGACATAAAAACTTCTCGTTGATACTGCAATCCGAATTTTCCTGAACTCCACCCCTTCTGCCTTTTCCGACGAAGTCGTGGATCATAAGAGGGGATGTTACAACGTCCAGTCCGCCAACCAACAGAAAAGTCACCAACCGGTAGTTAATGTCCTGGTAAAGTGGAAAATACAATGGTTAACCTTAAATCGATTGCTTTCTTTCTGCGCTGTAGTTTCCTTATATTCGCGGTTTCAAATTGGAGACAACATGCTTAATTGGGTACTAATCTTAGGATGTTCCACCGGTCATGGTGGAGCAACAGCGAAACGTTTGGCGAAAGACGGCTACGGAATTATCGGGTTCCACTTTGATCGCAGTGAAGTGCGGCGTGAAGCGGAAGCTTTACGGGATGAAATAGCGGAGCTTAACGGCGGACGTGTTCATTTTTGGAACACCAATGCGGCGGCTATTGAAACCATGGACAAATATGTCCCCAAAATCAACACCATCACGGGAGGAAAACCGGTTAAACTTTTGCTTCACTCCATTGCTTTCGGAACAACAATGAATTTACTGGGTGAGAAGCATGTCACCCGAAAACAAATGGACATGACGATCCACGTAATGGGCACATCATTGCTCTACTGGACTCAAAAACTTCACGACGCAAAATTACTGGGCCGGGGGTCACGGGTAATGGGTTTTACCAGCGAAGGCAATTACGTGGCGATGGAGGGTTACGGTCCGGTTAGTGTGGCCAAAGTCGCCATGGAAGCTATATTGCGTCAAATCGGCTGGGAACTGGGTCGTTTCGGAATTACGGCTAACGCGATTCAGGCCGGCGTCACCCCCACGCGCGCCCTGACCAAGATCTCCGACCGCTGGGAAGATTGGGTCGAGCGAACGAAATACCGCAATCCGATGGGCAGAACAACAACCCCGGAGGACGTAGCCAACGTCGTTTCTCTGCTATTGCGGCCGGAGGCAGATTTCATTAATTGCTCGACCATTTATTGCGACGGCGGCGAACACCGGTCGGGAAAGATATATTAATCCTCGTTTTCGCAAAAACAGCACCTGTATGCTGAAAGAAAGACAGGCAATGTGAGTCGGTCCGCGGACGGTGCGGCTGAATTGTTCACTGACCGGCGGTTGTCACCGGACTCAGAATTCGATTGTTACCCGATTATTTCCTTGTGAAGGTCAATAACCTGTGTGCGATCCCCCAGAATGAAGGCATGATTTTTTTCCCCCCGCAGCCGGGCGTCCCGCACCCAGATTTCGGCGCGGCTTGCCTTTTTTTCATCGCGTTCCAGGCAATCCAGAAAAAGAATTGAAATATAAAGGTCAAGCGCCATGTCCACCAGGCGTCGCGCCACAAGATCGGTATAACCGGGGTCTTTTTTCTGCTTAACAAATTCAACGGCTTCGTACAGCAGGGGAACCATTGATTTTGCTTCCGTCGTCAATTCATTGAATTTGCCGGGATATTCACGGGCAACAAAATCATCGAATACGGTGTTCAGCGTACCGGACAAAATGCCCCCGATTGCGCCTACGATCTGTAACTGCGAGGTGCCCTCGTAAATATTGGTTATCCGGGCGTCGCGATAGTAACGTTCCATGTTATAATCTTTCATAAACCCGCTGCCACCCATAACCTGGATTCCGTCGTAGGCCACCCGGTTGCACATTTCGGAGTTGAAATATTTTGAAAACGGTGTGAGAACCGAAGCCAACCGTTCATAATACCGCACCATTTTTTTCAATTCCCGATCGGGAGGCGTCCCGTTCTTTTGCGCTTTCTGGATGCGGGCATTCGGAATTTTAAACAAATCCACTACTCTACTGGTTTCATACAGCAGCAACCGGCCCGCTTCGATCCGGATTTTCATGTTGGTAAGCATTTCATAGACAGCCGGAAATTCGACGATTGGTTTCCCGAACTGTACGCGGGTTTCGGCATATTCCCGGGCCATTCGATAGGCTGCCTCGGCAATGCCAAGGGCCTGGGCGGAAACGCCGATCCGGGCGCCGTTCATAAGGGACATCACGTACTTGATGAGTCCGCGTTTACGCTGCCCGATTAAATACGCCGGGGTGTTATTAAAGACCATGTCGCAGGTCGGTGAACCGTGGATGCCCAGTTTGTTTTCGATCCGCCGGATCCGAATACTTTCATCCTTCGAACAAACAAACATTGACAAACCCCGCCCGTCAACCGTTCCTTCTTCGGAGCGCGCGAGCACAAGCAGGGTATCACCGTTCCCATTGGTAATAAAGCGTTTCACGCCGTTTAAATGCCAAATTCCCTGATCGTTTCCATCCGCCGGTGGAATCGCCCGCAAGCGAACCGACTGTAGATCGGATCCCGAATCCGGTTCAGTCAAAATCATGGCCCCGGTGGCATCGCCATTCGCCAGGGGGGGGACATAAGTCCGCTTTTGTTCCTCGTTTCCGAATTCTTCGATGGTTTCGGCAATATCCTGTAATCCGACCAGGTTCATCAGTGACGCGTCGGCCCTCGACACCATTTCCAGAACCGCAACTTTTATTACCTGGGGCATATTAAGACCGCCGTACTCCCGGGCCAACGAAATTCCCATCAGTTGGGCCCGTTTAAAGTCACGGAGATTTTCACGAACCAGGGGATGATAGATGACACGGCCGTCTTCACACCGGTTCCCTTCCCGATCTATTTGCCGGGCCCGTTCGGCAATCGGTCCGGCGCAAAGTTCACCTGCCAATTCACAAATGTTCAGGTAATTATCACAAGCGTCTTCACTGTTTTCCGGCGCATAATCGGATTCTTTGGCAGCGCTGTAGTCATCTTCCAACAAGTCGGCCAGATGACACAAATCCACCCGCTCCAGGTTGAATTTAATATCCGGATTATCGGTATAATAATTAGCCATCCGGGTCCCTAAATCTTTGTTTTATACGCTTTTATCATTAACGGAATAATTTCTTTTATATCACCGACAATACTATAGTGAGCGATCTGAAAAATGGGAGCGTTGGGATCGGTGTTAATGGCGATTATTTTACCGGATTGATCCATCCCCGCGCGATGCTGGATGGCGCCTGAGATACCGCATGCGATGTACAGCTTTGGCCGTACCGTGGTCCCGGTCTGTCCGATCTGATGCTCGCGACCGATATAACCACTGTCAACCGCCGCCCGTGAGGCGCCGACCAATCCTCCCAGTGTTTCCGCCAAATCATGAATAAGCTGAAAGTTCTCCCTGCTTCCGACACCGCCGCCACCGGACACAATGATATCGGCCGCCTTTAAATTTATTTTTTTCTCACTTACCGTTCGTTCAAGGTAGGTGTTGACAAAATCCACCCCGTCCAGTGAAATATCGAAAGGCAGAATAACTCCTTTGCGATTCTTTTGCGCCTGGGTAAGCTTGATCACCCCTTCGCGTACCGTTGCCATCTGCGGCCGATGTTCGGGTGTAATAATGGTGGCGATTATGTTTCCCCCGAAAGCCGGTCGTATTTGGTACAAAATGTTTTTGTATATCTTTTTTAATTTTTTGTTTTCGTGATCGCCAATCTTCAGATCCGTGCAATCCGCTGTCAGTCCGGTTTTTAATTTGCTGGCAATGCGCGGCGCCAGGTCCCGACCAACCGGGGTTGCCCCAAACAAAACAATTTGCGGAGCGGTCTCTTTTATGACTTCCGAAACAATGAAAGTATAAGGCAATGTCTCATAAAACTTCAATCGCTCATCTTCGATAACATGTAGGACATCACAACCGTAGGAAAAAATCTGTTCGGCGAATTGATCAAGATTGGATTCCCCGACAATAACCGCCTGGACGTCCACTCCCAATTGATCGGCCAGTTCACGGGCTTTACAAATCAATTCAAGGCTGACTTCCGCGACTTCATCGTGGTCAATTTCAATATATACCAGCACCCCGTTGGATTTGTATTGCTTACCCAAAAGTGCGTTCCTCGATAAGTTCGTGAATTAAGCCGTTAATTCCTTCTTCCGTTGGTTCAATTCTCTTTGTTTCGGTGGCCGCAAATACAATACTTTTAACTTTTTTAACCTTGGTTGGAGAACCGGTCAGACCGATGGATTCCGGATCGGCATTTAGATCTTTTGCTGTCCAGGTTTCTATGAGCAACCCTTTGTTTTTGAGTTCCTCGTGCTTCTTGGCTATTTCCTCCTCCAGGATTTCTATCCCGTAACGACCCGTGGGAGAACTACTTTCAATTTCCTGTTTGATTTCAAAGGAAGTCCGGGCTTTTTTATACTTCATCAACCGTTTGGCACCGAAGCAACGGGGTCTGTTCGCCGATGAGGTTACGGTTATCAACAACGGTAATTTTGTCCGGATTGTTTCGGTGACTCTCCCGAGAGCCCGGGAGAGGGTAATTTCACCGTTTTCCAGGTTTTCAATTTTCTCGACGTAAGTAACCTGATTAACGCCGATTTTTTCGGCCACCTGCGGCCCGATCTGTGCCGTATCGCCATCAATCGCCTGACGCCCGCATAACACTAAATGGTAATTGCTGATTTTCCTGATAGCCAGGGACAAAACATAGGAAGTGGCTAAAGTATCAGCCCCGGCAAAGGCCCGGTCCGTTATCAGAACACAATGATCGGCACCCCGGTATAACGCCTCCCGCAGGATATCGCTTGCCCGCGGCGGCCCCATCGTCATAACCGTTACTGACCCACCATACCGTTCCTTGATTGTAAGGGCCATTTCCAAGGCGTTCAAGTCCTCAGGGTTAAAAATAGCCGGTAAAGCGCCACGATTTACCGTCCCGTCCGCCTTCATTGCTTCCGCCGTGACGTTGTGGGTATCAGGAACCTGTTTTGCTAAGACAATTAGATTTAAGCTCATAATAAAGCGTGAAACTATTAGCCCGCAGATATATACCACAATCTTTTTTCACGGAAAAAATAATGAACTTTCTCAGACCCTGTGTTCCCGGCATTCAATTTAAGCATCTAATTTAAACCGCGTGGAGCGCGTAATCTCCCGGTAGTCTTTCCTCCCCTTCGGACCCTCTACATTCGTTTTCCCAAAAAAGCTCTTATGAAAGAGCCCTAAAGTATGGTCCGGGGGATTAATATTGGTCAGGGATCGGTCTTGGAAGCTTCGAGATTTGCCCGTTGTTTTATGAGCCGCACCAGGTCGTAATGATCTTTTGTCGGCTGGAGATCAAAGCTGGTTTCCGCTTCCTTTAATGCGTAATCCCACCATCCTTTTTTGGTATAGGCCAGCGCCAAGTTATAATGCGCCTTGCTCAAAGTCAGGAATTCCTCCCGACTAAGGGTACGGTAATTAGCGGGGAAAAGTCTGGTCGCTTCGCGGAATTCCAGGATCGCATCGTCCAGCAACCCTTTCTGCAAGTACCAACTTCCCAACTGCAAATGCCGCTCGGGGCTGTCTTTGCAGGCAGAAATAACCACCAACAGAACAACCCAGATAAGGCGCCGGTTCATGTATCGAATAAACTTCATAGGCATAAATCAGTGGAAATTTCACCGTGACCCTTTCCAAATGCAAGTAAAAAACTCATCATAACGAGCCGGGGGATGATTATATCGAAAATCAACACCGAAATCATCTTTTTATTACCAAACCCGTGGCCATCCTACAAAGTAGGCGGAACCGGCAGTTCATGTGTATGTTGCTTCGGATCCTTTACTACAAAGGTCAAAATCAATAAGCCAATCACAAGAAAAACGCCAACTCCCTTGAAAAGCGTCTCCGTTTGAATGGTATGGCTTATACTGCCGGCAAAGGTAATAACCAAGAACGTGAAAGGCGCCAGAATCGTGTCCACCAAAGCCATGTATGTTTTATTATCCCGTTTCCCCGCGAAGTCGTAAACCAGATTCATGGAGGCCGGCATGAAAGCTCCCAATCCGAATCCGAGGAAAATAAAAATCCCATAGACCCCGATCATCGAACGCGCGTTCAAAGCGGTGAGAAGCGCCAATAAATGAGCCACGAAGGCTAAAATAATGGCCGCCTTATGCCCGAACCGATCACCTATTTTCCCGGACAAATAACTGGCCACTCCGAAAGCCATTACATTCAGAACGGTAAAAACTCCCGCCTCACTGATGTCAAATCCAAATTTATCTTTTGTATAAACGGCATACATGCTCATGGCCGGAAAATTCGCGGTAAAAAATATTCGCGCCAATAAATAGCGACGAAAATTCAGATCGGTTTTGATAATCTCCCGTGTTTCACGGAGAAATTCCGAAACCGATTTGTGTTCAAAAACCTCCGTCTGCCGGTTCACCCGGTAACCAAAAAACACCAGGGTACCGGCCACGATCGCAATGAACATAATAAAAAACCCTAAACCAAAGTTATTCGGGAACGGGATTGAACTGGATAAAATATATTTGACCAAAAAACCGCCTGCAAAACCTCCCAAACTATTGAAGGCAAAGGAAACCCCAAGGAATGATCCGCGTGACTTTCGATCGCTGACATGGGAAAGAAACCCGGCCCAGATGGGTATAATGAGACCGATCGCCAACCCATATAAAATGAAACAGATATAGTAAAACACCCAGGCGTAAGGCCCGGTGGGGGCAAAGAACGCAAAAGTGAACCCCATAACAAAAACCGGCGGCCATGAAAGGGTGTGTACGGCGATAACAGCCGTTTTGACATTTCGGATATTGCGCCCCGCGACAGCGGAAAACAACTGGGGAATGGCAATTAAAATGGAAAACAAACCGGCCACCGACACGACAACCCCCTGGGGCGCCCCCAACTGTTTGAGAAAAAACGGAATGGTCGCATACGTCGTATGGAATGCGATTCCGAACCCCCAACTGAACTCGTGAGCACAGTTAAGCTTCAGATTATGACGCAGGTCGCGGGGTGTTAATTCAGGCATTATTTATTGATTGCTTCCGGGTAAGCAGAATAATTGCCGTTAACAACAATATTGCTCCAACGTATTGCGACGTCATTAATAACCGGCCCCGGAATAACCAGTCGAACAACACGGCCGACAACGGCCAAAACAACTCGTAAATCGTCGTGTGCGTCGCCGGCAAATGTTTAAGTCCGTAATAATAAATAAACAAGGCCACCGATCCGGTGGAGAAAACAATCGCCAGGATAAACATCCATTGCCTGCCGGAGAGTTCGAATACTTCGTAAGCATTCCGGGTGGTAAGCAAAACGGCCAGGGCTACTACGGTCGTTACGGTCAATCGCAAAGCGGTGACCACCGGAAACGACAAGCGCTTAAGGGCGTGTTTCCCCAGTACGGTGGAACTACCCCAACTAAAAGCGGCCAGGAGCGCCAACAGGGCTGCAATTACCGTCTTATCGTCCCAATCACTGATCGAGTTGGTCCCGAAGGTTACCAGGTAGCCCCCGATCAACGCCATTGCAGCCAAAAAGAGAAATCGCCGGGTAATCGGTTCTTTCAGAATTACGGCCGCCAGGGCGATGGCAAAAAAGGGTTGAAATTTCTGCAACAAAATCACTACCGACAAATCGATGTAATTCACGTAACTGAGGGCCTTGGTATAAAAGAAGGTTCCTAAAATTCCCCCGCAAATGCCGATCCAGAGCACCGAAATCCAACTGCGTTGGTTCATATCCATGATTTCTCCCCGGCCCCGGAACAAAATCGGGAAAAAGACGATCGCGCCGATCGTATGTTCCAGCGTTATCACCAGGAATGAAGAAACGGAATGCAACTCCTGGCGCAACAACCCATCCAAACTCCAAAGGGTAGCCGCAAAGATTACGGCCATAGCGGGAAAATATTTTCGCATGGGAGAAATTACGGTATTAATTCGCGATAATCGAATACCCTAAATCAATATATAAAACACTGCCATTTCCCGACCATCGCCAGTTGAGTCCATAAGTTTCTGTACTTTTAAAAGAAGGGTCATAGTTTTCTTCTAAATTTGTAATGCAAAAACAGAATAAAGGAGAAAGACCATGACCCGTAATAAAAGTACAAAGAAAAACATAAAT